>JAYTZB010000480.1:0-5575 GCA_043742085.1 Polyangiaceae bacterium | reverse complement strand
CTGACGCAGGTGAGGACCGCGCTCTCGCTTTCGGTGATCGAGGGCGCGGTCTCGCGGCCACCGGCGACCGGCGACGTCGTTCTTCTGCAAGAGCACGGCGGAGACGCGCCGGTGCCGGTCGCGAAAGCGACGACGCCCGTGATCGCGAACGCAAATGCGCCGCGCGCCGGGAACGGAACGGGAACGGCCACGGCCACGGCCACGGCCACGGCCACGGCCACGGGAACGGCCACGGCCACGGCCACGGGAACGGCGGAGAGCACGATGCCCATCGCGCCCGTCGATGGGGACGCGCGCGCCTTGAGCGAGATGATGACTGCGCTCACCGGGAGCGATCCCGCGCACCGCGCGCTCGCCTACGAGACGTTCGCGCTCTCGCATCCGCGGAGCCGGTTCGCGCGCGTGCTTCGCGAGGAGGTGGAAGCGCTTCGCGCACCGGTGCCTGCCGAGAAGAGGTACCAGTGGTCGGCGCCCAAGCTCGATCGCGCGCGGGCCGGAGAGCCGCAGAGCTTCGCCGTCGAGCTCGATCCGGCGTTCGTCGGCGCCGTCGTGCACGTTCGACACAAGGGCGCCGCGGGCTATCGCTCGCTGCCGATGGAGAACGTCGGCCCGCGCTACTGGGCGGCGACGCTCCCCGGCGACGCGATCACGGACGGCGGCATGGAGTACTTCGTCGAGGGCGTCCCGAAGGAGAGCGCCGCCGTGGCCGTCATCGGCACTGCGGCCACCCCGCGCGACGTCGTGGTCGAAGCCCTCCCTGGATCGCCGCGTCCGCCCGGCACGCTCGCGCAGGTGTCGCTGCAGAGCGAGTACGCATCGTTCAATACGAAGCGCGCGAACGACTACATCTGGCAGACCGAAGGCTCGGTGGGGTGGCGGCTGCAAGACGTAGGAATCCGCGCGATCCGCTCAGGCTTCGGTGTGCTGCGCGGCGAGGGCGGGCCGCTGAAGGAGCTCGACGAGCTCGGGCAAGCGCCGACCAAGGTGGGCCTCACCTATGGCTATGTGGAGGCGGAATTCGCGCCGTCGCATTCGTATGCCTTCATCGCGCGGCCCATCCTCGGTCTTCGCGAGCGCGGCATCACCGGCGGTGCGCTCGCGTTCGTCCGCATCGGCAACGACCTCGCGACGAACCTCGAAGTGGGCGGCGAGGTCCTCGGCAGCGTCGGTCAGCGCGGCATCGTGCAGCTCGACTGGCGGACCATCCGGCGCGTGCCGATCGTCCTGCGCACCGAGGTCACGAACATGCCCGCCAACTCGAGCGACGTCGGCGCGCGCGCCATCGCGCAGGTCGGCTACCAGCTCACGAACGAGCTCGTCCTCGCCGTCCGCGGCTCCTATCAGGGACGCACCATCAACCACGCTGGCCCGGGCGCCGGCCTCGCCGTGAGCTACCAATGGTGACCTCGAAGCGTGTCGTCGCGTCGTTCCTCTCTTCGGCGCTGCTGCTCATCGCCGGCATTGCACATGCCGACGAGCCCGCGGCCACGCCGGCCCTGCATCATGCGCCGCAGGTCACCGCGCGCGGCTCGGAGGACATCACCATCGGCGCCGTCGTCGATCGCCCCGATCGCATGAAGCGCGCGCTGCTCGTCTTCGCGGGCGGGGGAACCCACGGGGAGGTGGAGTTCGCGCGCTCCTCGGAGGGCGAGCTCGGCTACGTCGCCATCATTCCGGCGACGGCGGTCCGCGGCGATCTCGCCTACTCGATCGAGCTCGAGACCACGACGGGTGAGCAGCTGCCGGTGTTCGCCACGCGCGCGTCACCTCATCACGTGGTGGTCCTCGATGCCCCCGAAGAACGCCGCGAGGCGGCGCTCCTCACCAGGCTCCACGGCCGTCGCTCGGTGGTGCAGACGTCGGGCGAGTACGCGAGCTTCGGGAGCACCACGGCAAACGTCGCCGCGCCTGCCGGGACCTCCGGGCCCGCACAGCCGCGCACGGTCGCGGACAAGTTCTACCGGATAGAGGGAAGCTACACGTATCGCCTCCTCGGCACGGTCTCGGAGTTCGGAATCCGCGCTGGCGTCGTGCGGGGCCAGTCGCTCGTGCGCGGCGAGCGCGATCCCAGCAAGTACGAGGTCGGTCTGAACTACGGAGCGCCACGGATCCGCGTGCGCGCGGCGGACTGGCTCCACGTCGAGGGCGAGCTCCTCACGAGCGTCACCGAGGTCGGCTTCGCGGTGGGCGGCGGCGGCGCAGTGCTGCTCGGCGATGCGTACGGCTCGAAGCTCGTCATGGGCCTCGAAGGGATCCAAGTCTTCGGCGTGCGCGGATACACACGTCTCGATCTCGTGGCGAGCTCGCGGCTGATCGTCGCTCCGATGATCGAGGTCACGACGATGCCCCATGCCGACGTCGCAGGCGTGCGGCTGCTGGGCGAGGCCGGGCTCGACGTCGGCGCCGGTTTTCGCGTCGACCTTCGCGGCGGCTACCAGGCGCGCCGCTTCGATCAGGGAGGGCCGACCATCGGCGGAGGGCTCGCGTACGCGTTCTGAGCCCCGTATCCTCGCAAGCGTGACCGAGCGGTTCGCCTACGACGCGGTGCCCTACGACACCGAGGCGAACCCGGAGGCGCATCCGCGATCCATGGCGACGCTCGCGCGGCTGCACGGACGAACGGCAGCGCCGCCGAGCACTGCGCGTGTCCTCGAGATCGGATGCGGTGATGGCGAGCACCTCATCGCGGCGGCGTCGTACCTGCCGCGCGCGCGCTTCGTTGGGTTCGATCTTGCGGCCGATGCGGTCGCGCGGGGAACGGCAGCGGCGCGAGCGGCTGGCATCGCGAACGTCGAGCTGTTGCATCGTGACGTGCGCGACGTGCGCGACGTGCGCGCAGCGGGCCTCGCGGCGACCGACGGCGGCTTCGACTACGTGGTGGCGCACGGCGTGTACTCCTGGGTGCCGGAGGCGATCCGTGGCGACGTGCTCGCCGTGATCCGTTCGGCGCTCGCGCCTGACGGCATCGGGTTCCTGAGCGTGAATGCGTTGCCGGGATGGACGCTGCGCCGCGCGCTCCGCGACCTGATGCGCGAGGTCTCCGCGAACGTCGACGAGCCGGGCGCAAAGGTGCGCGCCGCGCTCGCGCTGGTCGACGACCTCGCCGCGGCGGGCGAGAGCGCGCCAGGCTTCGTGGGCGTGCTCGCGAAGGCCGCCGAGGAATATCGAGCGCACGTCGCGAGGGCGACGCCGCCCGACGCGCCGTTCAGTCGCTACGTGTTCCACGATCTACTTGCAGAATGCAATGACCCGTTCTCGGTCGCAGAGCTGTCGGAACGACTGCGTAGCGCAGGTCTACGGATCCTCTGCGAGACGCCTCTGTCTCGGACGCGCGCGAGGAATTTTACGGGCCTCGCCGAGGCCATGGCGCGCACGGGCAGCCCGTTCTTGCAGGTGCTCGTGTGCCACGACGACCGCGACGTCGGGGATCACGACGACCGCCACGCGCGCGCACCGGCGCCCGCGGCGATTCGCACGATGAAGCTGTGGGCCGACCTCGCTCCGGCGCCTGGCGGCGGGTTTCGCACCACCACTGGGGCGCTGCTGCGTGCTCCACCTGGCTCGCCCCTGGCGCGCGCGGCCGAGGCTGCTCCAGGTTTCGTTCCCGTCGCGTCGCTCGCCGCTGACGAGGCGACGCTCGCGCAGCTCGAGCAGGATCTCTTCGTCGCGGCCTGCGAAGGCGTGCTCTCGCTCGCGACCGAGGCCGCACGGATCCGCGGCGCGAGCAACACGCCGCGCGTCGATGCCTACGTGCGAGCGCGCGCGCAGAACGCGCTCGCGCGTGGAACGCGGACCGCGGTGCTGACCAGCGCGCTCCACCGCAGCTTTCGCGTGCCGGACGCGGAGCTGAGGGTGGTCATCGAGCTCGACGGCCGAGCGACGGTGTCGCAGATCGTGGAGCGCGTCGGCGACGCCGCGCTCGTGGAGCGGGTGATCGATCGCTTCGCGCGGTACGGCTTCTTGATCGACGCGCTCGAGGGGCCGACGTGAAGGACCACGCGAGGACGGAGGCGTTCGCGCACCGCGCCATGGTCGAGGCCGTCGTTGCCGGGCTGATCAAGCCGCGGCGTGGGCTGCGCGTCGTCGTCGAGAAGGCGAGCGCGACCGCCGACGCTGGCGATGGCGCCCGCGCGGACCTGATGCTCATGACCGACGACGCAGAGGTCGCACCGGAAGGCTTCGCGGAGCTCATGAAGCGGGCGCGCGGGGCCGTCGGTGACGCCGGGTTCGTGGCGCTCGTGGTGGGCTCGGCCGTGACGTCGGAGCTCGTCGAGGCTGCGGGTCGTGCGCGCGCCGCGAGCACCGCGTCCGACGATCCCCGCGAACCCGGCGATGCGTACGCCCGCGCCATGACCTGGGCGACCGCGCGAGCGAGCGCGCTCCGAGCAACGGCGATGGCTCCGGCGGTCACGCCCGCACGCCTCGCACGCCTCGTCGACGCGGCAGCAACGGCGGGGCTCACCCTCGTCGAGCCGGAGACGGGAGCGCTCGCTCCTGCCCTCGCGCGCGTTCGTGGTCTTCGATCCGCGCGCGCGCGTGCGCTCCTCGCCGTCGTCGCTCTCGGTAGCGCTGCGCGTCCGCTGCTGTTCGTGCCGAGCGAGCGCGCGCCGAAGGGCGGCCTCGCGCGGCTCAAGGTCGAGCGCCTGGCCGATGGGTGGGTGGCGGCGGCAGGCCCATCGGCGTTCGCGCGCGAAGGCGGTGCGGCCGACGGCGACCTCGCCCTCGCCGCGCTCGCGATCCTCGACGAGGCGGCGGGCGCCGGGAGGGGCCCTCTCCTCTTCAAGGACCTGCTGCGCGAGGCTCGCGAACGCTGGACGGCGGCCGCTCGCGCGCGAGGCGAACGCGCCACGGTCAGCGGCAGCGACGCCGCGGAGCTCGCCGCATCACTTCATCGACGCGCGGCGCACGAGAGCGTCCTCCTCTACGTCCTCGATCCGGCGGATCCCGGCTGGATCGTCTAGAGCCCCATCTGACGGCGGGCCAGCTCGCGCAGGAGCCCGTTCGCGATGTCGATCCGCAGCGTCGCGTCCTTGTCCTTGCGCCCCAGCGCGACGAGGAGCGGCGCGGCCGGGAGGTTCGCGCGCGTCGCATCGAAGCGCAGCGGCTGGACGATGAGCACCGCGCTCGCCTGGTTCTGGAGTGCCGCGAACGAGCGCGCGATGGCCGGCTCGTCGACGAGCTTGCGATCGGGCTTCGCGCTCGCACGAAGCGTCGCCACCGGTGTGGGTCCCGCCGCGAGAGAGAGGACACCGCCGTCGACGAGCCATGCTGCGCCGAGATCGTCGCTTCGCGCAGGAGGGATCGCGCGTGGTGGGGCGCCGGCGTCCCCCGGTCGCGCGACGGGCTTCGGAGACTCGCGCACGACGGTCGCGACCGAGGCCTTGCCGACGCCGGCGAGCTCCTCGGACGACGTCGTCACCTCACGGACGTGCAGGAGCTCCTTGAACGGCGCGATCTTCAGGAGATCCACGGCGCCGCGCACGCCGCGCGTCGCCGCCTCCGGGTCGCGGATCACCGCGCGCAGCGAGAGGCCTTGCGGATCGTCCCATGCGACCGCGGAGGCGAAGACGTCGCC
>JAYTZB010000479.1:0-1747 GCA_043742085.1 Polyangiaceae bacterium | reverse complement strand
GGGCGCGGCACAACCGGGGCATGGCACTCCTCGAAGGCAAGGTCGCGATCATCACGGGCGCCGGCAACGGCATCGGTCGCGCGCATGCGCTCCTCTTCGCGAAGGAGGGCGCGAGCATCGTTGTCAACGACGTCGGCGGCGCGCGTGACGGTACCGGGAGCGATGCGAACGCAGCCGACGCGGTCGTGAAGGAGATCGTCGCTGCCGGAGGCAAGGCCGTCGCGAGCCACGAGTCGGTCTCGACCATCGAGGGCGCCAGCGCCATCGTGAAGCGTGGTGTCGACACGTTCGGCAAGGTCGACATCCTCGTCAACAACGCGGGCATCCTGCGCGACAAGACGTTCCTCAAGATGGACGAAGCGATGTGGGACGCCGTCATCACCGTCCACTTGAAGGGATCGTTCCTCTGCGCACAGGCCTTCGTGAAGCAGGCCATCGCGCAGGGTCACGGCGGTCGCGTGGTCAACACGACGAGCGTGAGCGGCATGATGGGCAACTTCGGCCAGGCCAACTACGCCGCAGCAAAGGCCGGGATTTACGGCCTGACGCGCACCATGTCGATCGAGCTCCAGAAGCATAAGATCACCGTCAACGCGCTCGCGCCGATCGCGAAGACGCGTCTCACCGAGGACCTCCCGATGTTCCAGGGCGTCGAGACCATGACCGCCGAGCACATCTCGCCGGCCGCGCTGTTCCTCGCGAGCGACCTCTGCGGCGATCGCACGGGTCACGTGCTCGCCGTCGCCGGTGCGCGTCTCTATGCGTTCAAGGTCATCGAGACGCCTGGCAAGTTCAAGGACGACGCGCAGGGTGTGTGGACGCCGCAGGAGATCGCCGAGAACTGGGACGCCATCGTCAAGGCGTGACCTGACCTGCGCGACCGCGGCTCAGGGGAGCGTCTGACCGAGGCAATAGGTGAGCGGCACCGTGACACCACCCGCGACGGGCACGTGACCCGCGCCCTGGATCTCGTGGTAGTCGAGCGGGAAGCCGGCGCTCTCGAGCGCGCTCTTCGTGTTCCGCGCTTGCCCGATCGCGCCGTCGTTGGTGCCGATCTGGAGCGCGACGGGGATCTTCCGCGGCGCTGCGGAGATGAGCTGCGGTCCGAGGGGATTGGCGGCACCGATGAGCCCGGTGCAGGCGAGCGCCGCCGACTTGTCCATGCCGTAGCGGAAGGACATGTAGCCGCCTTGCGAGTAACCGAAGACGACGTGCTTCGAAGCGTCGACGGAGCTCGATGCGCCGAGGTCGGCGAAGATGGCGTCGATGAGCGGGATGTCGATGTTGCCGGCGGAGACGTCGCGGTACGGATCCCAGTCGACGCCGTTCACCATCTGCCCGCCGATGGAGATGTTCTGCGCGATGCCCTGCGGAGCGGCGAGCACGAAGCCCTTGGATTGGGCGAGCGACTCGAGCGTGGTGGTCCCGCTGATGAAGTTGGTGTTGGTGTCTCCATTGCCGTGCAGCGCCACGACGAGCGGCGCCTTGCCGGCGGCGATGCCGGTGGGCACCACGATGATGACGGAGCGTGATTTCCCCGCTGCGGTGATCATGCGCGTGGTCTTGCCGGGGCTGAGCGCCGCCCCCGAGCCCCCGCTGCTGCCGCCGTCGCCCGAGGTGCCCGACGTGCCGGAGGTGCCGCCGCTCGTGGTGCCGGAGGTGCCGCTGGTGCCGGCGGCGTCGGGATCGCCGGAGGTGCCGCCGCTCGTGGTGCCGGAGGTGCCGCCGTCACCGCCGGGCGAGAGGG
>JAYTZB010000478.1:0-2257 GCA_043742085.1 Polyangiaceae bacterium | reverse complement strand
CCGTCGAGACCGGGGATGTTGAGATCGACGAGGACGATGTCGGGACGCTGCGCGATGGCGAGACGGACGCCCTCGAGCCCGTCGGCGGCATCGATCACCTCGTGACCGTCGGCAGAGAGGAGCTTCCTGACGAGCAACCGATTCCGCGGGTCGTCCTCGATGTGCAGCACGCGCGCCAAGCTGCGGGACATCCTATCAAACCCTTTCGTCTGCGTTGCGCACGACGAGCCGAAAAGGTAGGGTCCGGCCCCGATGGCTTGCCTGAAGCGTGGCTCTTCAACCGCTGTTTTTGCCTTCCTCGTGGTGTTCGGCACCGGCTGCTCGAAGCTGACCGAGCCTCCGAAGGAGGAGCCCATCCAGAGCGAGCCCGCCGCGTCGGCCGCGTCCGCCCAGGCAGGCGCGGCGAGCGCGGTCCCGACGCCGAAACCTGCCGAGACGGCGCCGCCGAAGCCGGCAGACACTGCGCCTCCCAGCGACGAGAAGCTCGTCACGAAGGATCTCGTCGTCGGCAAGGGCGCCGAGGCCAAGACCGGCGACACCGTGAAGGTGCACTACGTGGGAACACTCACGGACGGCAAGGAGTTCGACAGCTCGAGGAAGCACAACGAGCCGTTCGTCTTCGAGCTCGGAGCAGGACGCGTCATCAAGGGATGGGACCAGGGCGTCGCCGGCATGAAGGTGGGCGGAAAGCGCAAGCTCACCGTTCCGCCGAGCCTCGGCTACGGCGCGCGCGGATTTCCGCCGGTCATCCCGCCGAACTCGACGTTGAACTTCGAGGTCGAGCTGCTCGAAGTGAAGAAGAAGTGATGACCTCGTCGTTCGCGCGCGCGCGCGTCGCCGTCGCCGTCGCGCTCGCCGCGCTGCCCGCGATCGCGGCCTGCAGCGGCACCCAGACCAGCGCGTCGGCCAACACGTCGGCCGACAGCGCGCACCTCGCGGCGCAGGCCAGCGAGCCGCGCACCGGCGACGCGACCGCATCGCAGGCGGCCGGCGCGGTCCCCACGAAGAGTCCGACGGTGGCGGTCGGCGGAACGACCTCGGCTCCCGCATCGACCGGCACCTCCGAGCCTGCCGGCGCCGCGCCGACGCCTCCGCGCGCGGCCGCGGGCGCGAACGAGGAAGACCCGAAGCGCATCGGCGCTCGTCACGTCCTCGTGCAGTGGATGGGCTCCGATCGCGCCGGGAAGTCCGTGCTCCGGCAGAAGGAGCAGGCGCTCTTCCTCGCGCAGGAGGTCCTGAAGCGCGCGCGCGCCGGCGAGGATCTCGGGCGCCTCGCGGTCGAGTACTCCGACGAGCCGAATGCCGGCGCCCGCGGCGGCTCGCTCGGCCGCTTCGGCAAGGGACAGATGGTCGGCGCCTTCGAGGCCGTCGCGTTCAAGTTGAAGGTCGGCGAAATCTCCGACATCGTCGAGACTCCCTTCGGCTACCACATCATCCAGCGCTCCGAGTGATCGATGGCCCGTCTGAAGCTGCGCGTTAAGCTCGACGCGGATACGGCGGGCGAGAAATCCGAGCCGAAGGCTCCGCGCGACACCAAGGCCGCAAAGCACCCGACGCCGGTAAACCAGGGCGATCCGCTCGTTCGTGGCCGCCTCGCCGATGCCGGCGCCGTGCTCAGCGGCGTCCTCTACTTCGTCGCGTTCGCGGGCTTCGATCAGTGGTGGCTGACGTTCGTGTGCCTCGTGCCGCTCTACGTCTCGCTCTACGGGCAGCCCACCAAGCGCTGCGTGTGGCTCTGCTTTCTCACCGGTCTCGCGATGAACCTGGGCGGCTTCTACTGGCTGCTCAACATGCTGAAGGTGTTCAGCGGGTTCCCGACCGCTCTGTGCCTCCTCTTCGTCGTGATCATCTGCGCGTACCAGGCGCTGCGGCTCGCGTTCATGGGCTGGCTCTTCGGTCGTGCGCAGCTGCGCGGATGGCCGGTCCCGCTGGTCTTCGCCAGCTCCTTCGCGGTGAGCGAGCTCGTGTTCCCGCTCCTCTTCCCCTGGTACTACGCGGCCACGGTCCACAACGTGCCGGTGCTCATGCAGACCGCGGAGCTCGGCGGGCCGATCCTGGTGGGCCTCGTGCTCGTCGCCGTGAACATGGCCATCGCGGAGCCCCTGCGCGCGCGGCTCGAAGCGCGCCGTGCTCTAGTGCCCGCTGCGCCCACGGCGTATCGCGGCTCGCCCATCACCGAGGAGCGCGTTCAGGAGCCGCTCGATCGCCGCCTCATCGGCGTCGGTGTCCTCGCTCTCATCGGCGCGACGCTCTTCGG
>JAYTZB010000477.1:0-12417 GCA_043742085.1 Polyangiaceae bacterium | reverse complement strand
TCGGCGAGGAAGTCGACCGGCACGTCCCCGAGCGTGTCGTCGGCGTAGGGCCCGAGCTTCTTCGCGGCGGCGGCGGCGCGCACGCGCTCGGGCACGTCGAACGGCGGCGTGCCCTTGTGCTTCGCGATCATCTCCGACAGCGTGGAGAAGGGCCGATAGGGCGCTGCGTCCGGTGTCGGCTTGTAGCCGCGCACCGTGCCGTAGGTGATGCGCAGGGTGCTGTTCGCGTCGGGCGCGAAGGGATCCTTGCGGTATGCACGCATCGCCTCGATGTACTTCGGCTTCAGGATGGCGAAGCGACCCGCGAGCCGGTCGTGACGCTCCTCGACCTCGGCCCCCAGCGGCCGCAGCTTCAGCGCCACCACGATCAAGGGATCGGTGCTCTTGCGGAGGTCGGCGGTGGTTGCGCTCTTGAAGAGATCGGCGCGTACCTTTCCGTCGGCGAGCTTGGTGCCGTCGTAGAGCGCAGCGACCGCCTTCTTGATCGCCTCGGGCCCGAGGTCGTTGCCGCCCACCACCTTCGCGATCCCTTTGCTCCGCTCCTTCTCGGGCATGCGCGCCCCGCGCTCGAGCGCGAGGCCGAGCAGCGCCTCGTCCACCTTGCGGTGGTACGCGGTGGTCATCGCCGCGAGCGCCTGCTCGTGCCGAGGCCAGTTTCGCGCCTGAAAATCCGGGTCGCGCTCGGCATCCGGCCTGGCGCGCTCCTCGGCCATGCGCACGATGGTCATCGCCGCCGCCATCAGCTTCGGGAGCTGGAGCTCGTCGAGCTCGGCATCCGCCTCGCGGTGCGCAGCGCTCTTCGCCTGCTCCTTCGCGATGTCGTCGAGCACGCTCCCGTACTTGGTCTTGCGATCCTCGTCGGCGTCGACGAAGGCGCGGAGCTCCCGCTCCTGGCGCTCCTTGTCGGCCGCAAGCCCGCCCTTCACGAGGCCGTCGAGCTGGCCCTTCGTGTTGGTGAGCGCGTTGCCGAAGCGACGCACGTACGACGTGGCGCGGATCTGCGCGTCCTTGTCGCCTGCCGTCACCTCGGCGAGACGCGCGAGGTAGTCCTCGAGCATCTTCTGCCGGCGCGGGTACATCCACGTGATGGCCTCGTTGACCTCGGCGCGCGTCTTCAGCGTCGACGTGCGTCCCGGATACCCGGCGACGAGCACGAGGTCGCTCTCGCGCAGCGGCTCCTTCGCGGTGCGGAGGAAGTGCGGCGGGTGATACGGCACGTTGTCCGCGGCAAAATCGGCAGGCTGCCCGTCCTTGCCCACGTACGCCCGGAACAGCGATACGTCGCCGGTGTGGCGCGGCCATCGCCAGTTGTCGATCTCGCCGCCGTAGTTGCCGACGCCCGAGGGCGGAGCCCACACGAGACGCACGTCGCGGATCTCGAGCTGCTCGATCAGGTAGTGCTGCGCGCCCTCGTAGAAGCTCGCCACGTTGCATCGCGTGCCGGCGTGCCCCGCCTCGCACGCCGCGACGAGCTCCTTCTGGCGCTTCTCGATGGTCTTCTGTCGCTGCCGATCGTCGGTGAGCTTCGCGATGCCATCCATCACCTTCGGCGTGACGTCGGTAACGGCGCGCGTGACGAGGACGCGAGCCTGCGGTCCGTTGTTCTTCTCGTCGCCGCGCGTCTTCGCGAGGAAGCCGCCCTCGAGCAGGTTCTCCGACGGCGTGCTGTTGTGCTGGAGCGCGCCCGTCGCGCAGTGATGGTTCGTCGCGACGAGGCCGTCCGGCGATACGAAGGACGCCGAGCAACCGCCGAGGCTCACCACCGCGGAGAGGACGCCGGACGTCGGGTCGGTCAGCGCGGCGGGATCGATCGCGAGCCCGAGCTCCTTCAGCTTCGCCGCGTGCGCGCCGAGCTGGTGCGGCATCCACATGCCGCCCGGGTTCTCGAACCGCGCCGGCTGCGGGGTCCACGGCGGGGGCGCGGGCTTCGCCTCTCCATGAATGGCGAGCGGCGCCGGTGCCGCAGTCGGGAGCGCGGGGCCCATGGCCGCCGGCGGCGGATCGCCGCCGCAGGACGAGAGCGTCACCGTGACGGATGGAAAGAGGAGGAGCGAGGCGACCAATCCGATGCGGCGGCTCATGAGAAGCGCTGTTTACACGGCCTTTTCGCCGTCGGACAGCCTGGCGGCCGCGACGAGGTGGGAGGTTGCCCTACACCACCTCGAACACAACTTGCGTCAGCCGCAACCAACTGGCACATCACCCGGCCCTGACCGGGGCGGGTGGGGGTCGCTGGCTTGATTCCTGAGCTTGCGAAGCGCGCGTACAGACACGAGGCATCTGGTGGAACAACCCGAGACGATTCGTCCCGCGAAGCTCGAGATCGAGAAATCGGCGCTCGACGGCCTGATGGCGGCGCTTCGCGCCATCCGCAAGCACTGGGCGATCGTCGTCGGTCTCGTCCTCGTCTGTGGCGCCGCCTCGCTCGCGTATTCGAAGACGCTCCCGAAGATCTACGAAGCGCAGACGCTCATCGAGTTCGATCCCGACGTCATCAAGCCGCTCGGCAACAAGGCCGACCCCATCGTCGGCTGGAGCGCGATCTGGGACACCCGCGAGTACTACGAGACGCAGTACCGCATCATGCAGAGCGAGCGCGTCCTCTCGGCGGTCGTTCGCGATCTCTCGCTCCAGAACGACCCGAATTTCCTCGGCTACACGCCGAAGGCGCCCGCGCCGCTCGAGGCCACCGTCGCGCAGCTTCGCGGTCGTCTCATCATCGAGCCCGTCAAGGGCAGCCGTCTCGTCCTCGTGAAGGTCCAGGACACGCGCCCCGAGCAGGCACGACGCCTGGCTGACGCCGTCGCGCGCGCGTACATCCAGCAGAACCTCGACAAGATGATCAACGCGACGGGTGACACCGTCGTGTGGCTCTCCGGCCAGCTCGATCACTTCAAGCTCGAGCTCGAGCAGACCGAGAACTCGCTCCACGAGTTCAAGAAGCAGAACGATCTCCCGTCGAGCACGCTCGAGGATCTCTCGAAGATGATCCGGCTCGAGATGCAGGACTACGACGGCGCGCTCACGCGGACGCGCATGCGCCGCCAGGAGCTCGCGGCCCGTCATTCCGAGCTCGCGAAGATCACCGCCGACCAGCCCGATCAGGTCCCCGCCTCCGAGCTCCTCTCGAACGCCTTCCTCGGCGGCCTCCGCACGAAGTTCCAGGAAGCGCAGCGCGAACGCGCCGAGCTCGTCGCCGAGGGCAAAGGCGAGAACCACCCCGCGGTGAAGAAGGCGGACGAGAAGCTCGCGCTCTCGAAGAGCCAGCTCCTCTCCGAGATCAAGAACATCCAGGGCGCCGTCGCTCGCGATCTGTCGATCATCGAGCGGCAGGAGAACGGCGAGGCGTCGCTCTACGAGGGCGCCCGCAAGAAGGCGGTCGATCTCAACCTCAAGGAGCTGGAGTTCCACCGTCTCGACCGCATGCGCGCGCAGAACGAGAAGCTCTACGCGGTGCTCCTCGAGCAGATGAAAGAGGCGGATCTCCGCCGGATGATGAACACCAACAACATCCGGTTGGTGGACGGCGCGCAGGAGCCCCACGACCCGATCGCCCCGCGCGTCTCGACCAACGTGGGGATCGCCGTTCTCGCCGGGCTCATCCTCGGCCTCGCCCTCGCCATCATCCGCGAGCAGCTCGACAACACGCTGAAGACCCCGCAGGACATCGAGCAGCGGCTGGGCGTCACCTTCCTCGGCCTCCTCCCGGAGATTGCCGAGGACGACCCGATCGGCGGGGCGAAGCGGAAGCGTCGTCGAGCGGCCGCGGCGACCGAGCTCGCGCCCGAGCTCCTCGTGCACGAGCGGCCCACGTCGGGCATCGCCGAGGCGGCCCGCGCCCTCCGCACGAACCTGATGTTCATGAACCCCGACGAGCCGTATCGCCGGCTCCTCGTCACCAGCGCCGCCCCCGCCGAAGGCAAGACCACCGTCGCCGTCAGCATCGCCATCTCGCTCGCCCAAGGCGGCCAGAAGGTCTGCATCATCGACTGCGATCTCCGGCGCCCGCGCCTGCACCGCATCTTCGATCGCGCCGGCGACGTCGGGCTGATGAACCTGATCCTCGGCGACGCCACCCTCGACGAGGTCGCGAAGGAGACCGTCGTCCCGAACCTCTACTGCATTCCGTGCGGGCCCATCCCGCCGAACTCCGCCGACGTCGTCTCGTCGGACAAGTTCCGCCGCACGCTCGACGAGATCTCGGCGCGCTTCGATCGCCTCGTCCTCGACAGCCCGCCCGTCATCGCCGTCACCGACTCCGCCATCGCCTCGACGCTGGTCGACGGCGTCGTCTTCGTCGTCCGCGCGTTCAAGACCAGCGTGAACCTGTGCCGCTCCGGCCTACGCACGCTCCAGGACGTCGATGCTCCGATCGCCGGCGCCGTGCTCAACGCGGTCAACCTGAACCGCCACGAGTACAACTACTACCACTACTATTATTACAAGCGCGAAGGCTACGCGCCGCTCGCGGGCACCGTCGCCGCCGTCCCGCCGGGCTCGGCGAACAACGACCGCGACGACCGCCGCACCGCGCCGCCGAACTGAGCTAGAAGCCGATCACGAGCGCCAGCGCGCCGCCCACGACACCGACCACCTGGCCGCTGACGCCGTCGGGCTTGAAGTACGCGGGGCCGCCGTCGGCCGTGATCTCGAGGCCGATGGTGGGGCCGAATACGTGGCGATAGCCGATGCGCCCGCGACCCGCGAGCACGTTGGCGGCCGCCTTCGTACCGGCGATCGTGTAGTGCTCGTAGCCGGGGCCGACGCCGAGGATGATGTTGTTGGTCGCCCACGTGTCGAGCGGCAAACGCACCTCGACGCCGGCAAACAGGAGCGGCCCGCCCGACGAGCTCGGTTGGCCCGACTCGCCGATGCCCGCGAAGCCGACCTCGCTGATGAAGGTGAGCGACGACGTCCACGCGTAGCGGAAGGTGGCACCGACCGCGAACGCGAGGCTCGACTGCACGCCGGAGCCGACGAAGTAGCGCGGCACCATCATGAACGGCCCGACGATCCAGCCGGTGCCGAAGCGGAGCGGCGAGGAGTCGGCGGCGTCGGCGATCTGCTCGCGCGCTGCGTAGTAGTCGTAGCCGCGCTCGGGCTCGCCGGCCTTCGCGCCCAGTACGGCGTCGTCCCGACGCGCACGAGCGCGCGACGAAGACGAGCCCGTCGAGCCGGAGGCCTTGCCGCCCTGCGTGCCCTGCGAGAACGAGCCGCCCGCATGGAGGCTCTCGTCGCGTTCCTGGAACGACGCTGCCGACTGCGCGCCGACACCGACCTGCTCCTCGAGACGAGCGAGCCGGTCGCGGATCTGATCGGCGTCCGGCGCATCGGCGCGCGCCGATAGGTACGCGCGATAGTCGTCGATGGCCGGAAACGGATCGTTGAGCTTCTCGTGACAGAGGCCGCGATCGCGACGCAACGTCGGCTCGATGGTGACGTTGATGGCCGCGTCGAACGCGGGGAGCGCGCCCGCGCAATCGCCGGCGCGTGCACGTGTGCGCGCCACCGACGCGTCACCGCCGCCCGCTTCTTCACGACGGAGCGTGAACTGGCTGCTCGACTTCGAGGGCCCCGAAGCAGCACCGCCGCCTCCCGGAGGCGCAGCAATGGCGAGACCCGCGCTGAAGGCGGTCAGCGAAGTGGCGAGAACAGTGGTGGCGAGCAGCAGACGCTTCCGCGAGCGCATGAAGAGAAGGGTACGTGAAGCGGACCGCCCTCTCCAAATAAGGCGGGTCAGTGCGGCGCGGCGCTGGGCGTCGGTGCGCCGAGCAGCGGCGGCGGCGTAGCGGTGGAACGGCGAAGCACGGTCCCCGCGTCGGCGGTGCGTCCGGCATCGCTCGCGCCTGCATCCGCGGCCTTTGCGCCGCCGTCGCCGCCGTTCGCGAGGGCCGCGCCCCCGTCCGCGGCGCCTGCGGCATCGGCGGCGAGCGACTCCTTCGTCGCCCACGTGACCTTGCCGAAGCGCGCCGAGCGATGGAAGTTCCCCTGCCCGAGGATCGGAGACCACGCGGTACCGCCGTTGTTCTCCATCGCGTAGAAGTTCATGCGCCACGTGTCGCCGGGCTTCGGCGGCAACGTCTTTGCGCCCTTCGCGAAGGCGGTCCACGGGATGGCGGCCTCGACGGTGTAGCCCTCGTCCTTGTCGCCTGGCTTGTCGATGGTGCCGCGCACGGTCACCGCCGACCTCATCTTGGGATCCCAGTCCTCGTGACCGAAGGGTCCCTGCGGCTCGGTCTTGGGCAGGTTGTAGCCATCGAACTGGCTCTTGAAGACCTTGTTCGCCGGGTTTATCTGCAGCTCGTAGTAGTTGACGTTGTCGCCGTCACCGTCGGGATCGATCATGATCTCCGCGGTGTCGTGGTTCCACGTCATCGGCTGTCCGGTGACGGTCCAGTCCTTCGGCTGCGCGCCCTTGTCGGTGAAGAAGCCGAGCACGTCGGCGTCCTTCACTTCGATGAGCACATACATGTTCGCATCGTCCCACGCGATCTTCGCGGAGCCGGTGACGGGATACGAGGCGGCGTTACGCCCCGATCCCACGTCGACAAAAGGGCCGGTGCTTGCTGCTGCCCCCCATGCGGCGTCGTCGCTCTTGCCGTCGATCACGATCTTCTCGTTCGCGCCGAGCTTCACGGGAGAGAGCCGAGGGATGGAGTCGGCCGCGCCGGTCTTCCCTTCCGGCTTCACCTTGGGCGCCACACCCGTCTTCACCTTGGCGATGATGGCGCGGTTGTCACCGTCGTTGGGGCCGCTGATGATGCGGAGGCGCGCGTCGCCCTTCCAGATACCGACGTAGAACATCGTGTCCGGGCCACGGAGGTCGGTCGGCATCGTGAACGTCTGCTCGTCGGCGTAGATCTTCCCGCGCTCCCAGCGATCGGGACCGAGCACCTGGTGGTTTGCCTTCAGCTCTCGGAGCGGGCCGTTGCCGTCGAGGTTCTCGGGCTTCTCGTAGCCCTCGTGCTGGACGTGCGTGAAGAGCTGCCAGCCCTCCTCCACGGGATCGTCGCAGCGCCAGTACGTGGTGACGGTCACCTTCGTACCGGCCGGGGCGAGCTCGGGGCTGACCTTGTAGCCGACGACGTGGACCTTGTTCTCGAAGTTGATGTCGACCTTCTTGGCGTCGGCCGGCACGGCTTCGAGGATCTGGGCCTTCAGCCGATCCTTGTCCTCGGCGCTGATCTGCTGCTTGCCGCCGACGCACGCGGGCGCGAGGCCGACGAGGCCGGCGGACAGGGCGAAGGTGAGAGCGAGAAATCCAGGGCTTCGCATCGGCCTCTGGTCTATCCGCAGCCCTCGCTGAAGGCAAGCGAGGGCACGGACCGGAGGAGATCTCGTCGGTCGCCTAGTTGCAGCCGAACTTGAGGGCGCCGTTGTCCTGGTTGCACTTCGTCGAGACGACGCCCGACGTCGGGCATCCGGTGTTCTCCTTCATGCACGTGCAGAGCTCGCCCGCGCTCTTCGACGTGCACGCGGCGGGAATCGCCTTGCAGCTTCCGTCGCTGTACGTCATCGCCGAGGAGTCATAATTGAGAGAGCAGTACTCGGTGGCCTTGCACGTGGCCGAACCGCAGGTCGCGCCGGTGGGGGTCGTTCCGCTGGTGCCACCGCTCGTTCCGCCGCTGGTGCTGGCGGCGCCGGGGCAGAGCGCCGTGAAGGTCATGGCGCCCGCGATGGAGTCGCAGCTCTTGCCCTCGAGGCACGTCAGCTGCTCGGCGGACGGGCTCGCGTTGCAGACCTGCGCGCTGCAGTTGGACTTGGCGGAGGCGGCGTCGGCGCCACACATCACGAACTTGGCCTCGCAGCGCTTCGCGCAATCGGGGGCCGAGGAAGGGGTGCCGCCGGAGGTGGCCGTTCCGGAGGTGCCGCCGGACGTTCCCGTCGGCGTCGACGCCGTGGTCGACGAACAGGCGACGGCGAGGAGCGAGCCGAGCGCGAACGTGGAGAGGACGAGGGCAGAGCGCGAAGAATGAGAAGACTTCATGCAGACAGGTTGGCGGAACGCGTCCAATCTGTCACTTGCCGAAGTTTATTTCTTCGCGACACAGCGCGGCGCGCGACTCGGAGCTAACGGCGGTTCTTCTTCCGCGCGTCTTTCTCACGCTTGCGCTGGGCCTTCTTCGCGTTCTTCTCCTTCTCGGAGAGCGCCTTCATCTTGGTCATGCTCTCGGGGGGCGGTCCGCCCATGCCGGCCATTCCCGGAAAGCCCGCCATGCCGGGGAAGCCGCCCATGCCGCCCATGCCGGGAGGCATGCCGGGGAAGCCGCCCATACCGCCCATGCCGGGGAAGCCGCCCATGCCGCCCATGCCGGGGAAGCCGCCGCCACCCTGCATCTGCTTGGCCATGTTGCGCATGTTCTTCATCTGACCGAGCTGCTTCATGCCCGGGATGTTCCCGAGCATGCCGCCCATGCCGCCTCCCATACTGCTCATCATCTGCTTCATGAAGAGGAAGCGCTGAACGAGCTCGCTCACGGCTTGATCGGGGACGCCCGAGCCCTTGGCGATGCGCGCGACGCGGTTCGGCTCGCGGATGAGCGCGTTGGGATCCTTTCGCTCGAACGACGTGAAGCTCGAGATCATCGCCTCGATCTTCACGAGCTCGTTGTCGTCGAGGTTCACGTCGGTGGGGAGCTGGTCCATGCCTGGGATCTTCCCGACGAGGTCCTTCAAGCTGCCCATCTTCTGGATCATCTTGATCTGGCCGAGGAAGTCATCCAGGGAGAAATCTCCCTGGAGCATCTTCATCGCGTCCTCGGCGGCCTTCTCCTGATCGACGACCTCCTCGAAGTCCTTCATCAGGCCGACGACGTCGCCCATGCCGAGCACGCGGCTCGCCATGCCCTCGGGACGGAACTCCTCGAACTTGTCGACGCCCTCGCCGACACCGGCGAAGCGGACGGCAGCGCCGGTGACCTCCCTCACGCTGAGGGCGGCGCCGCCGCGGGCATCGCCATCGAGCTTCGTGAGGATGACGCCGGTGAGACCGAGCGTGTCGTGGAAGCCCTTCGAGACCTTGACCGCGTCCTGACCGATCATCGCGTCGACGACGAGATAGATGTTCTCGGGCTCGGTCTTCTGCTTGATGTCGGCGAGCTCCTGCATGAGCTTCTCGTCGATGGCGAGACGACCGGCGGTGTCGTAGAGGATGACGTCGCAGCCGAGCTTCTTGGCTTCGGCCTCGGCGCGCTCGCAGATGGTGACCGGTGACTCGCCGGGGATGCTGAAGACCGGGACGTCGATGCTCTTGCCGAGGATCTGGAGCTGCTCGACGGCCGCGGGCCGCTGCATGTCGGCGGCGACGAGCATCGGCTTGTGGTTCTCCTTCTGGAGCCAGCGCGCGAGCTTCGCCGTCGACGTCGTCTTGCCGGAGCCCTGGAGGCCGACCATCATGATGCCGGTCGGGCCGCTGCCCTTCTCGGCGTAGACGAGCGCCGGACCTTCGCCGGTCATGAACTCGATGAGCTCGTCGTGGCAGATCTTGACGAACTGATCGGCCGCCGAGACCTTCATCGAATCGCCGCCCGGGCCCTTGGCCTTGATGCGGACGACCTCGCCGAGCGCCTTGTCCTTCACGCGCGCGAGGAACGATTTGACGACCCCCAGCTCCACGTCGGCCTCGAGGAGGCTGAGACGCACCTCGCGGAGCGCGGTGTCGATGTTGCTCTCGGTGAGCTCGGTCAGACCGGCGAGCCGGTTCTTCGCCTGGCGGAAGCCCTTCGCAATCGCGTCGAACATGTCGCGCCGGGCTTACCACGGACCTGGCGGCCCGGAAAGCACGGGGGAACCGGCGCGCTGCCGCAGAAACGCCGCAGAGCCAGCGTCCCGGAGGCTACGCTCGCGTCGTGGGGAGCCCGCTCGGCAAGCCGCCTCGTCACGCCGCCGCGCCGATCGTCACGGTGTTCTGGATCGCCGCCGCGTTGATGGTCCCCGTCGGCGGATGGGTGCTCGCCGCCGGCAACGTCCTCGGCGCCGTGGCCTGTCTCGCGAGCTCCGCCGGCGTGGTGATGCTCGCTCGCTTCCTCGCCCACCAGGTCATCGCGGTACAGCTATCGAACACCGCCGTTCAGCAGCTGATGCGCGGTGACCTCGCCGCTACGACCGCGACGCTCGACGCCATCCCCGCGCGCGCGACCCGCAGCGGAAACGTGCGCCGCGCCGTCCACACGCTCCGCGCCATGATCGCGCTCTACGAAGGGCGTCTGGAGGAGTCGGTTCGCTTCGCCACCGTGGCCATCGACGGGCGGCGCGGGCTCCTCACCGCCGTCGAGGAAGGCCCGCAGATCGCGGCGGCGCATGGCGTGCGTGGCCTCGCGCATGCCGCGCTCGGCGACGCGGCGATGGCCAAGCTCGACGCCGATGCCGCCGAGACGTCGGTCGACGCGACGCCCGAGGTGATCGCGCGCGCGCGTCTCGTGCGCGCCATCGTCGCGTCGCGCGTCGTCTACCACGAGGAGGCATTCCGCGCGTACCTCGCGGCGAACGCGCGCCTCGTGCTCGAGCACGCCGTGCCGCGCGAGCGTGCGCTCTTCCGCGCGCTGCGTCGGATGTCACGCAGCCCGCAGCGCAGCGTCTATCGCGAGCAGGGCCGCATGAAGGACGATCAGGCGCCCTCGAAGCTCGCGAGCTGGATCGCGTACGTGGTGCCCGAAGCCGCGGCCTACGTCGAGGGCGATCGCCTGCTCACGGAGCGCGCCGACGACGACGTGATCCCGTCCGGCGTTCCCTCCGACGTACGCGCGCTGCGCACCGCCCGCGCGAGCGCGACGTCGGCTGCCGATCCCGCGCAGCGGCGCCGTCGCCTGGTGGTGCTCTCGGCAGCGCTGATCGCGCTGGTCGTCTTCGCCTGGAAGGTCCTCGCGCCGTCCGCGTCTCCGGCGCCCGGCGTCGCGGAGCCGCCGCTCGGGCCCTCGTCGTGGACGTACGACACGTTCAGCGTCCTCTTTTCCGCAGGTGTCGGCGCGATCGTGTGGACCGTGTACATGGCGTTGCGACAACGCCGGCGGCGCACGCTCTCGCTCGCGCGACGTCTCGCGGCGACGGGTGAGCGTGCGCGCGCGAAGCCCACGCTGGTGCGACTGACCTCGAGCGGCGACGGCATGATCGCCGCGACCGCCGGCCTCGAGCTGGCGCGGCTCGCCGCCACGGAAGCGGACTTCGCGGAGGCGATCGCGCGTTGCGATGCCGCCATCGCGCGCGTGAGCAAGCAGCCGCTGCGCGCGCATGCGAGCGACATCCTTCTTCCCTCGCTCATGACCGAGTCGGCCGTGGCGATGGCCGCGCGCGGCGGTCTCGAGGACGCCGATGCCGAGCTCGCCATCCTCTGTCGCGATTTCCCGACCTACCCGCGGCTCTCGTCGTCGCTCCTGCGTGTGAGGCTCGTGCGCGCGATGCGCGGCGGCGACCGCGACGCCGCGTGCGCCATCGCGCGATCGCGCACCGCCGATCTCCCGCTCCCCTACCGCGAGGACGTGCTCGCCGATCTGGCGCTCGCTTCCCGCGGCGACACCACCGACGAAGATCGCGCGCGGCTCGACGCGGAGCTCCACGACGACGCCGAGCTGCGGGCGTGGATCGACGCCGTCGCTCCCGGGCTGCGGG
This sequence comes from Polyangiaceae bacterium, assembly GCA_043742085.1. GTDB lineage: Bacteria > Myxococcota_A > Polyangia > Polyangiales > Polyangiaceae > Labilithrix. Next base: position 813 of record JAYTZB010000477.1, on the reverse strand, counting down.
ACGATCGAGGAGCGCCGGACCGGCGGCCGGGCATCGTGACAGCGAACGCTGCAACGGTTGCCCCAGGCGCCGTGGCGGAGCTGGAAGTGCTGGAAAGTACGAGTGAAGATGCGGCAGCTGAGCGCATTGTCACCAACGGCTGAGTTGCGCTTTACATGCTTCGGGCCATGATGCTATCCGTATCGAGATATTGTTGCGTCACATCCACGGAGGGATCATGCGCACGCGGAGCCAGCGGCTTTGTCGGGTTGCTCTTCTTTCTTCATCCCTCGGCTTGGCTGCGCTGATCGCGCCGCGTGAGGCGCGCGCGGAGGCCGACACGTTCGGGCTCGGCAACGGTCATAACGGCGCCCACGTCGCGGCCGGCGCCGACGAGGTCGTCAACGCGTACGCGCCGCTCACCGCCGACGCCGCAAACGGCGCGGCCAACGCAACGCTGACCTTCGGCACGCCCATCGGCACCGGCGCGTTCACGGCTGGCGATCTCGTCATGCTGTGGCGGCCGACCGGCATCACCGCCGCCGAGGCCCCCACCGCGAGCGCGGCCCGTATTGATCTGGCGGCGGTCTCGGGAGGCCGCGTCGGCACGTTCGAGCTCGCACGCGTGCAGTCGGCGACGGCGACCACCATCGTCACGACGAAGCCGCTGGTGAGCGCGTGGGTGAAGGACCTCACCCAGGTCATCCGCGTGCCGGAGTACACGACCGTGAGCGTGCCCGCCGCGACGAGCATGGCCGCTGCGCCGTGGCAGACGGCAGGCACCGGCTTCGCGGGCGGCATCCTCGTCTTCCTCGCGAACGGCGTCGTCACCAT
>JAYTZB010000476.1:0-3231 GCA_043742085.1 Polyangiaceae bacterium | reverse complement strand
ATGGCGCTCGATCTCGATCCGTCGCACTTGCCGACGCTCGGGGCCCTTCGCCAGATCGCGATGGACAACGCGGACTACGACAAGGCTGCACGCTACATCGATCAGGAGCAGAGCTACACGCCGGCACCTCGCCAGCGCGCGCGCCTCCTCGTCGAGCTCGGTCGTCTCCGCGAAGAGATGCTCGGCGATCACGACAGCGCCGTCCTCGCCTGGGAGGCCTCGCAGGAGGCCGATCCGGAGAACGAGGAGTCGGCGATGCCGCTCGCCGACGAGTTCATCGCGAAGGAGGCCTGGGAACGCGCCGAGCCGCTCCTCGACACGCTCACCCGCAAGGCCGGCAAGCGCGATCGCGGCGAGCAGCACACGCTCTACAACAAGCTCGGTATGGTCACCGCCAAGCTGAACAAGGACGACAAGTCCTTCAAGGCGTACTCGGCGGCCCACCAGCTCGATCTCACCGATCAGACGACCATCCGGGGCCTCGCCGAGGTCACGTTCCGCCTGAAGGACTGGGCCGCGGCGCTCACCAACTTCCAGAAGGTCCTCACCTCGCTCGGCGAGGACGAGAACCAGGAGCGCGCAGAGGTCTACTTCAAGCTCGGTTGCATCAAGCGCGAGCAGGGTCAAGCGAAGCAGGCGATCAACAACTTCGAGAAGGCCCTCGGCGTCGACAGCGCGCATCGGCCCACGCTCGAAGCGCTCGTCGGCATCTACTACGACCTCAAGGACTGGAAGCAGGTCGTCGCGTACAAGCGCGCGATCCTCGACAACATCGTCGAGGGTGACGAGCGCTTCAAGGTGCTGCTTGAGATCGGCGACATCTGGAACGACCAGGACAAGAACCCCGGTCGCGCCATCGAGGCTCTCGAGGAGGCGAAGGATCTCCAGCCGGAGAACCGTCCGCTCCTCCACAAGATGCTCGCGCTCTACGAGGCGACCCAGAACTGGGCCCGGATGGTCGACACCATCCAGATCATCGCCGACATGGAGAAGGACCCGATCCGGAAGAGCAAGTTCATCTTCACGATCGCCCAGCTCTACCGCGACAAGGAGAACAACCAGGAGCGCGCCGTCGAGCTCTTCAACGAGGCGCTCGATCTCAACCCCGGTTATCTCGAGGCCTTCGAGCGCATCAACAAGATCCTCACCGGCCAGAAGGACTGGAAGGCGCTCGAGCGCGCGTTCCGCAAGATGCTCCGTCGCCTCTCGACCACGAGCGGCGCCGGCGACGGCAAGAGCGCGAACGCGGACCTCGAGTTCAACCTCTGGCACAACCTCGGTCTCATCTATCGCGATCGCCTCGCCGACGTGAACAGCGCCATCGAGGCCTTCAAGATGGCGACCCGCTACAAGGCGGACGAGCCGGTCGAGCGTCAGATCCTCGCGGAGCTGTACGAGCAGACCGACCAGCTCGAAGCCGCGATCGGCGAGCACGCGCAGGTCCTCCAGAAGGATCCGCTCCGTGTCGATCCGTACCGCAGCCTCTACAAGCTCGCCTTGAAGATGCACGACTACGATCGCGCGTGGTGCATGTGCTCCGCGCTCGCGTTCTTGCACAAGGCCGACGAGGAGGAGCAGCGCTTCTTCGAGGACTACCGCCCGCGCGGCATGATCCAGGTCAAATCGCGGCTCGACAACGAGCAATGGGTGAAGAACCTCTTCCACAAGGACGAGAACATCTTCATCGGCAAGATCTTCGAGATGGTGACGCCCGCGGCCATCGTCGCGAAGACGCAGGCGCTCGCGAAGGCGAAGCAGCTGCCGGCGCTCGATCCGCGCTTCAAGCAGGATCCGGCGACGTCGACCGTCACCTTCGCGAAGACCTTCGGCTGGGCGGGCCAGGTCCTCGGCATCCAGCTCCCGCAGCTCTACGTCCGCAACGACGTTCCGGGTGCGCTCATCGCGGTGCCTTCACGGCCGCCGGCGAGCGTCGCGGGTCAGAGCGTTCTCACCGGGTACACGCCCCAGGAGCTGACGTTCATCGTCGGCAAGCACCTGAGCTACTACCGCGGCGAGCACTACATCAAGAACCTCTTCCCGACGCTCGGTGAGCTGAAGGTCGTCATGTTCTCCGCCATCAAGATCATCCAGCCGGACTTCGCTGTTCCTGCGGAGATGGCGCAGGCCGTGACCACCACCGCCGCCGAGCTCGTGAAGTACATGCAGCCGGTCGAGCGCGATTCCCTCCGTCTCGTCGTCCAGAAGTTCATCGAGGACGGCGCCAAGGCGGATCTCAAGCGCTGGATGCAGGCCGTCGACGTCTCGGCGGCGCGCGCGGGCCTCTTGCTCTGCGCGGACCTCGAGATTGCGAAGAAGATCATCGCCGCGGAGCCGCAGCTCCCGGGCGATCTCCCGCCCGCCGAGAAGCTGAAGGAGCTGATCGTCTTCAGCGTCAGCGAACAGTACCTCGCGCTCCGTAAGGCGCTCGGTATCGCCATCGGTTGACGCGTCCGGATAGCCAGCGCTCTCTCAGAGCGAGCGCTGCAGCTGTTCGGCGCAGCTAGGGTCGAGCACTCCGGCCGTGAAGTCGTGGCACGTCTGCGCCTTCACGAAGGGGATGCACGTGCCGCGGAGCGTGCTCTCGTCGCGGATGCTGCGGACGTTCTTGCAGTCGCCCTTCGCGTCGCGCTGGACCAGCCGATCGTGCTCCGTCGCATAGTCGCCGCCGCAGCGCTCGGCGGTGCGCGCGAAGGCGTCGATGACGTCGAGGCACGCATGCTCGGACGGGTTGTCTTCGCCACTCCCGGTGTCGTACGAGCCGCACGCGGTGCATGCGAACGTGCCTACCAGGGCGAGGACGACGAGGCGGCTCACGTCGGTCTCACTTCGAACGGATGATCTGCTCGGCGCAGCTCGGCGCGAAGCGCTGTTGCGTGAGGTCCGTGCACGAGATGGTGGTGAACGACGGAATGCATCCGCTGCGCAGCTCGGTCTCGTTACGAATGCTCACGGACTCGCAGTCGCCATTCGCGAGATCGCGGATGAACGCCTTCTTCTCCGCGACCGGGTCGCCGCCACATCGCATGGCGGCAGCGGCGAAGGCATCCGCGGTATCGAGGCAGGCCTGTCCGGCCTTGGACACGCCGCTGTCCGCGGTGGTCGACGTGCCGCTGCTGCTCGCGGTGCTCCCGCTGCTGGAGCTCTGGTCGGTCGTCGGCAGGCAACCGAGGACACCGAGCGCCGCAAAGGTCGCGAATCCGTAGGGCGTCAGACGCGATCGCATGGCGCCGA
>JAYTZB010000475.1:0-4449 GCA_043742085.1 Polyangiaceae bacterium | reverse complement strand
TTCACGTCGGTCGAGGGCAAGACGCTCTCGCTCGTCTCGACCGCGCTCGAGAAGGGCGGCGTCACCACACCGCTCGAGCAGCGCCCCACCATCGAGTGGAACGAGAAGATCGGCGCGCTCGGCGCGACCTCCGGCAGCGCACCCGTCGCCGCTCCGCCGCCCGGCGCCACCGGATCCGGCGCGGTCAAGGGCAGCACGTCGACCAGCCCCGGTGCTGCCTCCGGCAGCCTCCAGATCGGGGGAGGGAAGTAATCTTGGGCACGTTCCGCAGTCCGCGGGCGCGCGCATCGCTGGCGTCGGTCGCGCTGATCCTCGCGACCGCGTCCAGCGCACGGTCGTCGTACGCCGCCGACGGCGACGCCGACGCGAACCGCGCGCAGACGGAGGTCACCAGCGTCGACCGCGAGAGCTCCAGCGTCCAGGCGGCGATCGAGAAGGCCAAGGCGCAGCGCTACACCGTCGAGCAGCGGCTCACCAACGGCGAGCTCCTCTACCGCACGAAGGACTACCCCCGCGCGGTGGTCGTGTTCAGCGAGATCCTCGAGGAGTTCCCCGATACCGCGTCGTACCCCGACGCGCTCTGGCTCCGCGGCGAGACGTTCTACGCGCAGAAGGAGTACCTCTCGGCGCGTCGCGACTATCGCGCGCTCGTCGATCGCTACACCGAGCCCCGTTTCAATCCATACTTCGGCAAGGCGCTCGCGCGCCTGGTCGACGTGTCGCTGCGCCTCAACGATCTCAAGGGCCTCGACGAGGTCTTCCAGAAGATCAATCAGGTCCCGCCGTCACAGGTCGACGCGGCGCTGCTCTACGCCAAGGGCAAGGGCTACTACTTCAAGGGCGACTACGCGAGCGCGCTCGGCGCTCTCCAGTCGGTCCCCAACGGCAATCAGTACACGCATCAGGCCCGCTATTTCCAGGGCATGGTCGCGATCAAGCAGGCGCGCCCCTCGACGCCTCCTCCCGCCCCCACGAATGCACCCGCCGACGGCAACGTCCGCGTCGTGCCCACCAACTACAAGGTGGCGATCGAGCAGTTCCGCGTCGCCACCGAGCTGCCGCCGGACACCGACGAGCACAAGCAGGTCATCGATCTCTCCTGGATGGCGATGGGTCGCCTCCACTACGAGATGGAGAACTACACGCAAGCCGCCGAGGCCTACTCGAAGGTCGGTCGTGACTCGCCCGAGTTCGGCACGATGCTCTACGAGCTCGCGTGGGTGTACGTCCGCCTCGGCGACGTGCAGCGCGCCGAGCGCGCGCTCGAGGTCCTCCAGGTCGCCGATCCGAGCTCGTCGCTCGTCGGTGACGGCACGCTGCTCCGCGCCGATCTTCTCCTACGCGCAGGCGCCTTCGACAAGTCGCTCCAGCTCTATCTCGGCGTCCGCGAAGAGTACGAGCCGATGCGCGCGAAGCTCGAGGCGTTCATCGACCAGAACCCGCAGCCGGGCGTCTATTACGACAAGCTCTCGCAGCAGCAGCTCGATCTCCTCGATCAGAACGATCAGATCCCGCCGCTCGCCATCCGCTGGGCCCGCGACGCCGAGGACGGCCCGATGGCCTTCGCGGTCATCGACGACGTCAACCAGTGCAAGACGCTGATCCGTCAGAGCTACCAGCTCGTCGACAAGCTCAACATCATCCTCAATGCGGCCAACCGCGTCCGCGCTTTTCCGGAGCTCCAGGCGGGCGAGGAGCGCGCGCTCTCGCTGTTGAATCGCATCTCGAAGATGCGGCTCGCCATCGCCAAGGGCATGGATGACGAGGAGCCCGCCGACCTCCAGGGAGACATCGGGCAGGTTCGTGCGCAGCGCCGCACGGCGCAGGGCGTGATCGCGCAGCTCCCGATCTCGAGCGGCGAGTTTGCCGATCGCGACTACGCCGGCGCGAAGCAGTGGAACACGGTCTCGCAGGACCTCTCGCGCCGCGGCGTCGAGATCGACTACCTCAACGCGACCATCAACGGCCTGCGTCGCATGCTGAAGGAAGACGCCCAGCGCGGCGTGGCGCGTTCGCCTGCCGACGTGACGCGCTTCACCGCGGAGCTCGACGACAACGAGCGCCTGCTCAAGCAGCGTCAGAGCGAGGTCGTCGAGCTGCGCAGGCAGATCGAGATCGGCCGCGCTCAGATCGGCATTGGCGACGCTCGTTACCAGAACGACGGTCAGGCCCGTGTCGACTTCCGTACCGCGCTCGAGCGCGAGGTCCAGCTCGCTTCTCAGGGTCAGGCCGGCGGCGGCGCACAGCGCTACGCAGGCAAGGTACGCGCTGCCCTCGAGCAGTCACGCGCCGTCGAGGACAAGCTCGTCGCGCAGTTCGCCGAGCTCGAACGCCAGGTCGCCGCGCGGATCGTAGAGGTGCAGGCGAAGGTCGAGGCGGAGCGCGTCAAGATCAACGGCTTCAACATGACCCTCGGCGCCTACGACACCGAGGCGCATGACCTGGTCGGTCAGGTCGCGAAGCGCAACTTCGGTTTCGTGCGCGACAAGCTGCGCGGCATCATCCTGCGCGCTGACGTCGGCATCACGGAGCAAGCGTGGGAGGTCCGCGAAGAGGAGCTCGATCGCGTGCACAACCTCCAGACGGAGCGCGCACGCGAGGAGCAGCTCCTGGACGAGGAGCTGCGCGAGGTCCTCGACGACACCGGCGAGGGGACGAAGGCGTCCGGCAAGCCGTGACGCAAGCAGTGAAGCACCGAGAATTGACGAGAATCGGCATGACATCGACGATCCGAAAGGCTTTCTTCGCAGCGCTGGTCGCCTCCGCGATCGCGCTGCCGGGGCTCGTGTCGACGGCTTCCGCGCAGCCCGCGAAGCCGGCACCGGCCAAGCCTGCGCCCGCGAAGCCGGCACCGGCGAAGCCCGCGCCCGCGAAGCCTGCGCCCGCGAAGCCCGGGGCCGCTGCCGATGCAGGGGCGCCGGTCACGTCGGCGACGACCGGCGGTGACGCCGGCACGAGCAGCACCGCGAGCTCCACCTCCACGAGCGGTGACGGCGGTATGACCGACACGTCCCCGGCACTCGCGCCGGTCGCGCGCAAGATGAACCCGCCACCGCCGCCGCCGTCGGCCGCGCAGGTCGCCGCGCTGGGCGCGCTCAAGGACGAGGTCGACGCGTTCGAGAAGGGCGCGAAGGACTATCGCGACACCGTCACGACCATCATTCGCCTCCACTACGAGTCGAAGAAGAAGGAGGTCCTCTCCGGCCTCGACCGCGAGATCGCGATCGAGAAGGAGGAGCTCAAGAAGGCGCGGGAGATCGCCATCAAGCGCCTCCAGGACTTCATCGAGATCTACAAGGGACCGCGCGCGCAGCCCGAAGCGACGCCCGACGCGATGTACCGCCTCGCCGCGCTCTACGAGGAGCGTGCCCGCTCCGAGGAGGCCACCGACCCCATCGAGATCGGCCTCAAGGACGCGATCGCGCTCTACAAGCGCGTCATCAACGAGTACCCGAAGTACCGCGAAATCGCCGGCATCTACTACTTCCTCGGCCACGCGCTGAACGACTCGGGACGCATCCCCGAGGCGATGCAGGTGTGGCGCTCGCTCGTCTGCGCGAACCACTACCCGTATCCGACTCCGCCCGATCCCAAGGATCCGGGGAAGGACACGATCACGCCGATGCCTCAGGATCACGACGAGGCGTTCTGGACGGCCTGGCGCCACAAGTACACCGACCCGAAGGCGATCCGCAGGGGCAACGCCGAGACCGTCTACGTCGATCCGTACTTCACGAACGACACGCGCAACGCCTGCACGTACCTCCCGCAGCCGGCGGTTCGCCAGGGCGAGGATCCGAAGTACGTCGCCGAAATCTGGTGGCAGATCGGCAACTGGGAGTTCGACCAGCTCGACTTCGCCAGCGGCGTGACCAAGGAAGATCCCGGCAGCGTGTGGGGCTACAACCGCGCGTCGTCGGCCTACGTCCAGTCGATGAAGTACAAGAAGCCGCCGCTCTACGGCGTTGCTCTCTACAAGTACGCATGGGCGCTCTTCAAGCAGCAGCGCTACGAGCTCGCGACGAAGCAGTTCATCGTGCTGCTCAACTACACCGACGAGCAGCAGAAGATCACCGGCGACACGGGCGCCGACTTCCGTAACGAGGCGTACACGTACATCGCCGGCTCGCTCACGAACGTCGACTTCAAGGGACCCGAGGAGTGGGAGCCGTACATCATGCGGCCCGACATCATCGACACCGAGCCGCGTCCCGAGGTGGCGGAGAAGAAGCTCCACATCGGCATCGACCGCGTGAAGGATCCGAACATCATTCCCCAGGACAAGCCCTGGACGATCGAGATCTACCGCGCGCTCGCGCTCGAGTACCGCTCGCTGAACATGTACGTGAACGCCGTCGAGACCTACGAGACGATGCTCTCGAAGTGGCCGATGGACCCCACGGCGCCGGATACGCAGAACGCGATCGCCGAGACCTACGACCAGCTCAA
>JAYTZB010000474.1:0-3699 GCA_043742085.1 Polyangiaceae bacterium | reverse complement strand
CTCGCCTCGCCCATGCCGTAGATGAGGCCGAAGTTGATGGCCTTCGCGCGCCGCCGCATGTCGCTCGTCACCTGGTCGCGCGGGACCTCGAAGATGAGCGAAGCCGTGTGCTGGTGCACGTCGAGCTGGTCGCGGAACGCCACGCCGAGCTGCTCGTCCTTCGCGAGATGCGCGAGGACACGCAGCTCGATCTGCGAGTAGTCGGCGCTCACGATCTGATGACCGGGAGGCGCGACGAAGGCCGAGCGCACGAGCCGCCCCACCTCCTTGCGGATGGGGATGTTCTGCAGGTTCGGATCGGTCGACGAGAGCCGGCCCGTCGCCGCCACCGCCTGCTCGAAGCGCGTGTGGATGCGACCCGTCTCGGGATTCACCGCGCGCGGCAGCGCGTCGAGGTACGTCCCCTTCAGCTTGTCGAGCTCGCGGTACTCGAGGATGACCGCCGGGAGCGCGTGCTTGTCGGCGAGCTCGTCGAGAACGGCAGCGTCGGTCGAGCGTCCCCCCTTCAGCGTGCGCTTGACGACCGGCAGCTGGAGCTCGTCGAAGAGGATCGCCTCGAGCTGATCGCGCGAGCGGATGGCGAACTTGCGACCGGCGAGCTCCTGCGCCTTCGCTTCGAGGATCTCGCACTCCTTCTCCACACGCGCCGCGATGGTCGAGAGCTTGCTGGTATCGACCAGCACCCCCTTGCGCTCCATCGACGCGAGCACGCGGGACAGCGGCAGCTCGACGTCGTCGTACAGCTTGCCGAGGTTGTCGCTCGCGACGCGCGCATCGAGGCGTTCCGACACGGCGAGCGCGAGCTCCGCTGCGGGCGCCGCGAACGTGGTGGCCCGCTCGACGTCGAGCTGGTCGAAGACCACGCGATCAGCCTTTTTTCCTGTGCCTTCGTCGAACATCGGGAGCTCGGTCCCGAGCTCACGGCGGACGAGGTCCTTGAGGTCGTTGGGTGCCTCCGGGTCGAGCAGATACGCCGCCAGCATCGGATCCGAGATGTCACCGGCGAGCGGCAGGCCGTGCCGCGCGAGGATGTTCTCCGAGCGCTTCAGGTCGTATCCGACCTTCCGCACCGACGTGTCCGCGAAGAGTGGCGCCAGGAGCGCGCGGGCCTTCTCCCACGTGAGCTGCGCAGGCGCGCCGAGATAGCGATGCTCGATCGGTACGTAGATGCCTTCACCCGGCGTCACCGCCAGCGCGATGCCGTGGATGCGCGCACGCATCGGATCCAGGGTCGACGTCGCGATGTGCACGGCGACGCGGCCTTCCTTCTGGGCGCTCGCGATCACGGCTGCGAGCCCGGCCTCGTCGAGCACGTGCCGGTACGTCCGCGCGACGGTCTTCATCGGCGGAGCGTCGGTCGAGCGCGCGGCCGCCGCCGCGACCATCGCCACCGCTCGTCCAGCGCCCTTGTCGCCGACGTTCGCGCGCTGCCCCGAGTCGAGCCGCGCCTGCGCCGCCGTCATCTGGTCGAGGAGGCGCGTGAGCTCGAGCTCGATGAACAGGCGACGGAGCTCCTCCACGTTCGCGCCGCCGTAACGAAGGCTCTCCTTGTTCCACTGGATGTCGAGGTCCCGCTTCAGCGTGACGAGGACCTGCGAGATGCGCGCGTCGGCCTCGTGGAGCGCCAGCATCTCCTTCAGCTTCACGCGCTTGATCGACGCCAGGTTCGCGTACACCCCGTCGATGGTCTTCCACTCCTTGAGGAGATCGGACGCCGTCTTGGGCCCGACGCTCGGGACACCGGGGATGTTGTCGGAGGTGTCGCCCGTGAGCGCGAGCAGGTCGCGGAGCTGGCTCGGGGGAATGCCGAACTTCGCCTCGACCTCGGGCGCTCCGTACGTCTTGTCACGCATCGAGTCCCACATGAGGACGCGGTCGTCATGATCATGAACGAGCTGCATGAGGTCCTTGTCCGCGCTGACGATGACGACGCGGACCCCCTCGGCGACGGCGCGCTCCACGACCGCTGCGATCAGGTCGTCGGCCTCGATGCCGTCCGCCTGGAAGATCGGGATGTTGTAGGCCTTCGCGAACTGCTCGCAGCGGGCCATCTGCCCCGAGAGATCGGGGGGCGCCGCCTGGCGCGTCGCCTTGTAACGAACGTCGATGGCCTTGCGGAAGCTCGGGCCGCGGCAGTCCATCGCGACCGCGAGCATCGTGGGGCGCCGGTCGTTCACGACCTTCTGGATCATGCTCACCGTCCCCAGAACGGCGTGGGTCGCCTCGCCCTTCGAGTTCGAGAGCGGCGGAACGGCGTGGTACGCGCGGAAGACATAGCCCGAGAGATCCACGAGATAGAGGACGTCCTCGCTCCCCGGCGGCGGGAGGACGCTCGGATTCACGGGCGAAGACGCGGGCGGAGGCTTGGGCTTCGCCGCTTTCTTCGAGGCGCGCGGCGCTTCGGCCGAGGTGGGGCTAGCAGAGCTTTGAGGGGTCACGGGAGTCTCGGGAGCGCGCGGCACGGCGCACACCGTAGGAGCGCGACAGGCGCGTCGCAACGCGCAACGGCGCGGAACAAAGCGCCCACGGCAGCGGTTTCCCTTTCCGCCCCTGGCACGGTAGTCTTTGAACCGTTCGGGACGTTCGCGCGTCCATGGACCGAGCGCTTTTCCCGACTGCTTCGGACCGTCCCGCCTGCCCCATGAACACCCCCGACACCGCCGAAGTACCGCCGTCCGTCGGCCTCGTCGGCGGCAAGTACCAGCTCGTGAAGCTGATCGGCCGCGGTGGCATGGGGTCGGTGTGGGAAGCGCGTCACGTCTCGCTCGGGACGCCGTCCGCGATCAAGTTCATCGAGGCCGAGTACGCCAACAGCGCCGAGGCCCGCAGCCGCTTCGACAAGGAAGCGAAGGCCGCGGCCACCATCCAGTCGAAGCACGCGATCCAGATCTACGATCACGGCGTCACCGAGGACGGCAAGCCGTACATCGTCATGGAGCTGCTCACGGGCGAGCCGCTCGACAAGCGCATCGAGCGCCTCGGTCAGCTCACGCTCCAGGACACGGCGAAGATCCTCCAGCAGGTCTCGCGCGGCCTCGCGCGCGCGCACGAGCGCGGGATCATCCATCGCGATCTCAAGCCCGAGAACATCTTCATCGTCCGCAACACCGACGACGACGAAGAGGTCGCGAAGGTGCTCGATTTCGGCATCGCCAAGATCCAGAACAGCCCGCATAGCCCGGGCATCACGTCGAGCACCAAGACCGGCGCCGTTCTCGGAACGCCGTTCTACATGTCTCCCGAGCAGGCGCGCGGCCTCCGCAACGTCGATCACCGCACCGACGTCTGGTCGCTCGGCGTCATCGCGTTCAAGTGCATCACGGGACGCCTGCCCTTCGACGGCGAGTCGGTCGGCGATCTCCTGGTGAAGATCTGCACGGCGCCGATCCCGATCCCGTCGCACTCCGTGCCCGGGCTCCCCCAGGCGTTCGACACGTGGTTCATGCGCGCGCTCGAGCGCGAGCCGGAGCGTCGCTTCTCCAACGTCACCGAGCTCTCGGAGCATCTCGCGTTCGCCGCGGGGATCGGTGGTCGCGGCGCGACGCCGGTGCCTCATACCGGGCCGCATCCTGGCGGCACCCCGATGTCCGCGACCATCGCGGCCGTGAGCGGCAACGGCAACGCCATGCAAGGCTCGGGCGCCCATGCTGCGCAGGGCGCGCAGGGCGCGCAGGCTGCGCACGCCGGGCAGAGCTACGG
>JAYTZB010000473.1:0-7729 GCA_043742085.1 Polyangiaceae bacterium | reverse complement strand
CGCGGCCACGAGCAGGCCGAAGACGAGGTCCTCCTGACCGACCACCACCTTGGCCATCTGCGCTCCGATGCGCCGGAACGTGGCCTCGAAGATGGCGGGCGTCATGCGGCTCATTGGTAACATCTGCTAAGGTTCGCGGCGATGGAGAAGGTGCGAACTCTCGTCGTGGGAGCGGGCATTACAGGGCTCGCGACGGCTGCCGCGCTCGCCGAACGGGGCGACGACGACTACCTGGTCCTCGAGAGCGACCAGGAGATCGGCGGCTACTGCAAGACCGTCAAGAAGGAGGGCTTCGTCTGGGACTACTCCGGGCACTTCTTCCACTTCAAGCATCCCGAGATCGAGACGTGGCTGCGCGACCACATGCCCGGTCAGGACATCCGCAAGGTCCAGCGGAAGTCGTTCGTCGACTACAAGGGGCACTCGATCGATTTCCCGTTCCAGAAGAACATTCACCAGCTCCCGCAGCAGGACTTCATCGACTGCCTCTACGACCTGTACCTCGCGCGTGCGCCCAAGGAGATGCTCGGTCCCACGGTCGCAGCCGTGGCTGCGCAGGAGCCAGCGGACGACAACTTCAAGAGCATGCTCTATGCACGCTTCGGCCGCTCCATCGCCGAGAAGTTCCTGGTGCCGTACAACGAGAAGCTCTACGCGACCGACCTCGGCACCCTCGACAAGGATGCGATGGGGCGGTTCTTTCCGCACGCGGATCTGACCGACATCATTCGCAACATGAAGGTCGCCAACAACGCGAGCTACAACGCCACGTTCACGTATCCCGCCGGGGGTGCCATCGAGTACGTCAACGCGCTCGCCAGCGTGCTCAAGCCCGGGGGCATCGCGACGGGCGAGCCGGTCCTCCGCGTCGACCTCGAGCGCAAGGTCGCCGTCACGCCGAAGCGCGAGATCGGGTTCGAGCGCTTCGTGTCATCGGCGCCGTTCAACAAGCTGCTCGCGATGGCGAGCGTCCCGCACGACGAAGCGATCTTCTCGTGGAACAAGGTGCTCGTCTTCAACCTCGGCTTCGACAAGAAGGGGAGGCGTGATGTGCACTGGGTCTACTATCCGGACCCGAGCACGAGCTTCTATCGCGTCGGCTTCTACGACAACATCTTCGACGGCGAGCGCCTGAGCCTCTACGTCGAGATCGGCTTCGCCAAGGGCGCGGTCATCGACGCCGCCTCCGTGCGCGAGCAGGTGCTTGCAGACCTGAAGCGCACTTGCGTCATCAGCGATCACCGCCTCGTCGCCGAGCACTCGGTGGTGATGGACCCGGCGTACGTGCACATCACGAAGCAGTCGATCGCCGAGCACCTGCGCCTCGCCGCCGACCTTCGCGCGCGCGGCGTCTATCCCGTCGGTCGCTACGGCGGCTGGACGTACTGCAGCATCGAAGACAACATCGTCGAAGCGCGAGCCCTGGTCGCCTCCTTCACGTAGCCCGCGTCCATGTAGCCCGCGTCAGCGCGTGGCCTCGAGGGCCTTCGCGAGCATCGCGCCCAGGTCGCGGATGGTCGTGAGCTCGTCGCCGCGCGGCGGGTCTTCGGCGCTCGCCTCCGTCGCGCGCTTCCACACGCGCGCCGCGTCCTCCGCGGGCACCTTCGCGCGCGTCGCGAGGAACTGCACCGGGTCGCCACCGCGAGGGATGCGCTCACGAACGCGCATCTCCGCGAAGCGGCCGTACGACGCGAGCGCGTGACCGACCGCGCGCGCCCGCCCGTAGAACGCGCCGGTGGCCTCGACGTGCTCGGCGAACGCGCGGCGTGGCTTCGGAACCGCCGGCCGAGCGCGGGCCTGGCGTATACCGAACGCGAGGAACAGCACGACGGACGCGGCCAGTGCATGCCAGGCGCCGCGTCCGAGCCCGGCCTGGACCAGCGCGGAGAACGGATTGCTCGGCGGCGCGATGCCGTCGAGGCTCTGCGCGAAGCGGATCCGCACGGGAGGCGCAGCATGAATGGACTCGTCGGCCGCGGTGCTGCTGTGGTGGTCCAGGACGGCCACCTCGAGCAGCGCTGCGAACGCGGCGGCGTTTTCGGGCCGCGCGACACCGACGTTCGTGACGAGCTCGTGCCCGGCGACGCCGACGATCGAGCCTCTTCCCAGCCTGTTGTGTGCCGCATAGACGCTCTTGTCTGCCCACGCGATGGTCTCGCTGTCTGGCCACGAGAGCGCTTGCGGGCTGCCGACGCGCGCACCGGCGGCGAGGATCTCGCCGGTCACGACGTTCACCTGGTCGCTGGTCGCGATGTCGCTCGACGCGCCCAGCTCGGTCGGCCAGAAGGCCGGCGGGCCGAAGAGCACGAGGATGCCACCCGCTTCGACCCAGCGCATGAGATGCGCGGACGACTCCTCCTCGAGCGTGACGCGCATCACGTCGACGACGACGATCGGCGCCACGTCGTTCGGTCCGGGCACCGGCAGCGCAGCGAGCGAGCTGCCGAGATACGACGCGTCGAAGCCGGCCCGACGGAGCAGATCGAGCGGCAGCTCGTCTCCGGATGGATCGTCGATGGCGCTCGATCTTCCGCCGTCCGACCCCGCGTGTCCGCCGCCGCATCCCAGCACCGCGAGCGCGAAGAGGACCGAGAGCGCCATGGTCGCGACGGATGCTGCGCGTCGCGCCGCGCTGCTCGGTCCCGATCGAACCACGGCCCCGGCGCTCGACGCGATACGCGCGACGCCTTCGGTCGTCGGGGCGACGTGGCCGAACTCGACGCGATCGACCTCGCGGACGATCTCGCGAAGAGCGGCGCGGCTGTGATCCTCGGCGCACGACCGTACGTACTCGCCGTTGGTGCGGGAGCGAGCGAGCCTGATCGCGCCGCGTCGATCGAGCGCGGCGAGCGACGCGGCGAGGTAGAGCCCCAGCGCGCGCGTGAGATCACCGCGCCGCGCATGATCGTCGGCTTCGCGCAGTGCGGCCTCGGCATCGGAGATCGCCTCCGCCTGCGGAGGCGGCGCGAGGACCTCGGACACGGCGACGTTCGGCGGCTTCGGCACGTCGGCCAGCGCCTGGTCGCGCCGCGCGCGAAGGATGGCGCGCACGAGCGGGATCGCGATGGCGATCACGACGCCGATCACGAGGACCCACACCAGCCCTTGCGCGGCGGCTCCGAGGGCGCCGGGGATCTCGTGGGACGACGACCGATCGGGATGCTTCGTCATCTCCTCGGGGGTCTCGCCGCTCCTTGCTGCGCGCGACCCCACCTCGCCGCGGCATGCCACGGCGAAGCCTTCGCAACCGACCACGTGCTTTGCGAGCGGACAGAGCTCCTCGGCGCGGGGCGACAGCGGGACCTTCGGCGTCGTGCAGAAGGTGTAGTGACCTTCGCGCTGCGCGTCGGCGAGGTCTTGCGGTGTGGTCGTCACGCCGCCTCCTGCTCGCGCTCGTTACGCGCCACGATCGCCGCGAAGCGAGTCTGGATGTCCCAGCCTTCTGCTCGCGTCCGCATGTTGAGATACGTGAAGAATCGCGTGGTCGCGACGTACGGGATGATCCCGAACCAGCCCAGTATCGCGAGCACGCTGCCGCCTGCCGTCCAGGCCGGCACCGGCGGGCGAAACTGGAGCAGCTCGCCGATGAACGCGCGCCCACCGACGTCGGCAAGCAGCATCGCGAGCACAGGAACGAGCACCGTCATGCAGACACCGATGAGGGCGTCGCCGATGCCGCCCATGGCGATGCGGTTCGAGCGCCCGAACGCCGGGGTGATCTCGGAGCGCTCGAGGATCATGACCTCGTCGACGAAGAGGAACACCGCAGCGAGCCACAACCCGGGGACGAAGAGGAAGAGCGTTCCGGTCGCGACCGTGAGGGCCCAGCCGAGTCGCATCACCAGGATCCGCGGTATCTCCCGTGCCGAGGCGCGCAAGACCGCCGCGGCTGCGACCTTCTCCTGGAACACGAGCCGCGACGCGAGCACCGTGAACGGTACCTGCGCCACGAACGAGAGGACGAACGCCACCACCGCGGCGCCAGTCCAGCCCCACGCCCACGCTGCGAGGAGCGTGAGCGCAAGGCACGGCGTGAGCGCGAAGAACGAGACCTTCGCGTAGAGCTTGGCGTGGACGGCGAGAAAGCGGAGGGCGAGGTCCATCACGTCGATGAACGCGCGATTGCGAAATGCGACGCGCGCGTGCACCACGTCGAGGCTCATCGCGCCGCCTCGATCGGCGCGAGCTCCGACGACGCGGCCGGCGCCGTGCCGGCCGCCGTGCCGGCCGCCGTGGGCGCTTCGGCATCGCCGCCGCGGCCTGCGAACAGGATGTAGAGCAGCACCAGGACGAAGAGAGTGCCGCCGATCCCGAGCTTCACGATGCGCGGCGTGCTCGACGCCGACCAGAAGCCCTCGATGCCTGCCGCCATGAGGAGCATCACCGATGCGCCGGCGACGATGACGAGGATCTCGCGCGCCGTTTGCTGCAAGGACGCGAGACGCGTGAGGGCGCCAGGAGCGATGACCGACCATCCCAGCGAAAGACCTGCGCCACCCGAGAGAACGATCGCGCCGAGCTCGAGCGAGCCATGGCCCACGATGAAGGTGCCGATGTTCGCGCCCGCGCCCTGGGACGCGACGTACCCGAGCGTCGCGCCGATGGAGAGGCCGTTCTGCACCAGGTAGAAGGCCGAGCCGAGGCCGCCGAAGATCCCGAGTGCGAAGCAGCGCAGCGCGATGCCCACGTTGTTGTAGACGTAGAAGCCGGCCATCATCGTGTTCTCGCCGGCGTCGCGTCCGGCGTCGAAGCCCTTCGCGTAGGCCTCGGTCAGCGGGCGCAGCATCGACTCCGGCGCGATGCGGAACGCGAACGTCGGATCGCGCAGCGTGAGGATCATGCCGAGCGCGGCGGGGATGAAGAAGAGCGCGGCCGCGAGGGACATCGCCCGCCACCGATGGCGGACTGCGCGCGGGAACGCCACCATCCATGCGTGGCGGAGGCGGATCTCGCCGCCCTCGCCGCGCGCCCTCGCATGCGGTCCGTAGAGAATGGTGTGCGCGGACGCAGTCAGCCCGCGCAGGTAGTCGACGAGAGGCGCGCTGTAACGAGCCGCCTCGGCGGCCGCGAGATCGGCGCAGACGTCGCGGTAAAGCGAGGGGAGCTGCGCGACGTCTCCGGCATCGAGCTTGCGCAACCCGCGGTAGGTGGTCTTCCTCGCTAGCGAGTCGAGGTCGTCCCAGCTCTTGCGGCGACGCTCCGCGAACGCCTTCTCGGTCAGCGACGATGCTACCGCCATCGCCGGTCATCTCCGGCGGAACCGCCTGTGTTTCCCTGGCCGCGCATCTTGCGTTCGCGTTCGCGCTCGCGCTCGGCGCGCGTGCGCGGGCGCCACGACGACGGAGGCGCTTCGGTGCGACCCACGTTGACGGCGCGGTCGTACACGATCGCGAGCAGGCGTGAGGGATCGCCGTGGCGGAAGCCGAGGCGCGCCGCCATGGGGCCCGCGATCATGCTCGCGAGCTCCTCTTCGCGAGCGCGCCCGAGCGTGTGGCGGCGGCGGAGGAACAGCTCGATGGCCTCGCGTTCGTCGGCGTCGAGCGCGACATCGTCGGGAAGCGTGGCGAGCTCTTTCGGTTGCGCGGGAGGCGACAGCTCGATGGGCGAAGCGGCGCCGGCACGAGCCGGAACGACGACGATGGTTCCCGCCACGAGATCGCCGAGCCGCTGGAAGCGCGACGAGAGGAACATCGACGCGAGGCCGATGAGGTACCCGGTGGGGAGGGCATCGGCTGCGCGTAGCAGATTGCGGAGCGCGGCGGCCCGCCAGCCGATGGGACGACCGTTCTCGGCGAGCACGCGGAGGCCGGTGAGACGTTTGCCGGGCGACTGGCCGCGCGTGGCCTCCCACGCGACGAACCACACCCACTGAGCCGCGAACAGCGCCACGAGGATGAGGCCGCTACCCGCCTTGGCGCCGAAGTCGTGCTCGATACCGGCGCCATTCCCCATGAACGCGACGTACACGAGGACGCCGAGGAGGAAGACGATGCCGTAGCAGAAGACCAGGTCGAGGAGGTATGCGACGCCGCGGCGGGCCGGGCCGGCGAGGCGGTAGTGGAAGACGATGTGCTCGGGCGTCTCGATGGCGACGTCGGTATCGAGCGGAGGCGTCATCGCGGTCGCGATCGTACCCCTGGCGCCGCGCGATGTCGCCCGCGGCCGAGCCTTTCACCGGGGCGACAGGGGCCGTAGGATGCATGCCGATGGTGCCGGAAGATCCCGAGGACGAAGGCGAGAACGCGGAAGAAGAAGAGGGAGCCGAGGACGACGCGGCCGAAGGGGAAGAGGAGTCCGAAGAAGCGGAGGACCAACCCGAAGAGGAAGAGGGCGACGAAGAAGAGGTCGAAGAGGAACAGGCCGAAGAAGAAGAGGTCGACGAAGAGGAGGTCGAAGAGGAACAGGCCGAAGAAGAAGAGGCCGAAGAAGAAGAGGCCGAAGAAGAAGCGGACGCGGAGACGGAGCTACCCGACGTCGACGAGGATGTGTTCGCGTCTCGGGACGCATGGGACGCCGAGGAGGAGGACTTCGAGGACGACGCCGGCGACTGGACGTCGGACGATTACGCCGAGGTCGCGACGACGCTCTTCGGTGGTCACGAGTTCTTCGGCGATACCGCCGAGCAGCGCTACCTCGACGAGGGCTTCAACCCCGTCGACGACGATCATCCCTACGTGTCCGACGTGATGTCCCGCGTGCCCGAGGGCGCGGCGATTCGCTTCTTCGAGAAGGACGGCAACGTCGTTCCGCGTGGCTTCCTGACGTCCGCAGCGCTCGCCTTCCTCGAGTCGTCGTTTCCGGACCTCGTGCTCGATCTGCTGCACGTCACCGTCCAGCGAAGACCGCTCGAGGTGGCGGAGAGCATCGCGCAGCCCACGTTGCCCGACGCGCTGAAGAACATGACGCCCGCGGACGCCGTCGATCTACGAAAGTACGCCACGCCGGTCGGCGATCAGGGCTCCACGTCACGCTGTGCCGCGTTCGCCTGGACGCACGCGCTCGAGATGCTCGGCAACATCCAGGGTAAGCCGCTCCCACGTCTGGCGTGCAGCTTCACGATGTACCGTTTCCAGCAGCTCCAGGGCGATCTCAAGGACTGGAAGTGGGCATGGAAGGGCGGCGACGGGACGTCCGGGACGTGGCAGCCGGGGCGGCAGCTGTTCACGACCGGCACGTGTCGCCACGATCTCTGGCACAACGACAAGAAGGAGCCGAACGCGAGTCTCGACGAGCTCGAGGCCGACGCGCAGAACCATCGCGTCGAGGCCGAGGTCTACGACGTGACCGTCGACGAGATGAAGAAGTGCCTGTCCGCCGGGCTGCCGGTGCAGATCTCGATGGCCACCGGAGAGGCGTTCCAGGACATCGGTCGCGACGGCGTCATGAAGGCGGCGGAGAAGCCGAGCGGCGAGCACGGCTACCACGCGATGCTCTGCGTCGGCTACGTCGGCAACTACTTCATCGTGAAGAACTCGTGGGGCGATGACTGGGGCGACAAGGGCTACTGCTACATCCCGAAGAAGGTGTTGATGGAGTCGGAGCCCGAGGCCGTCGCCATCGTTCCCCGGAGACCGGGCGCTCCCGCCCCGCCGCCTCCTCAGGCAGCGGCTCCCGCACCCAACCCGCCGTCCGCATCCGCGTCTGCGTCCGCCGCGCGCGCACCCGCCGTCCCATCGAACGCGGTCGCGTCCGCTCTCCCGTCCGTCATGTGCGCGAGCTGTACGCGCTC
>JAYTZB010000472.1:0-5629 GCA_043742085.1 Polyangiaceae bacterium | reverse complement strand
CGCCGCCTTGGCCATCGCCGGCTGCGCCGCGGTCATCGCGATCGGCTGCTCGACAGCCACCTCGACGGGAGCAACTGGCGGCTCGCCCGCATCCGGTTTGAACGACGACCCCAATGCCGGAGCCGCTCCGGCATTGGCGGCCGAAGATGCCGGCCCGCCCAAGGCGCCGCTCTATCGGGGCAACCCGCTTTGCAACGTCATGTCCGGGCAGTGCATGCCCGACGATGACGGCTCTCGATTGACGTCCGGAGCGATGAGCTGTGGTGACGACTCGGACGCCGGAGACGCCGGTACCGCAACTGCTGCTGCCGGCATGGGTTGCCGAATCCGTCGCGAGACAGCCGACACGTTCGCTCCGAAGTGCGTGCCGAGTGGCGCGAATGCAGGCGGTGACGGGACGACGTGCAAGACCGGCGCGGATTGCGCGGCAGGCTTCGATTGCGTCGTGGGCGAGAACGGCACCACGCAGTGCCGTCACTACTGCTGCGCCGGAACCTGCAAGGGCCACGAATCGCAGAGCGGTGGCGCGACGTTCTGTGACGTACAGGACCTCGTCGACGCGAAGAAGGCGCCCGTGTGCATGCCGCTCAAGCATTGCGAGCTGCTAGGCACGGGTGAATGCAACGCGAACGAGTCGTGCGCGGTCGTGACCGAAAGCGGTGACACCGGTTGCGTGTCGGTGGGCGAGAAGCAGGTCGGCGCCTCCTGTGACGTCGATCACTGCGCGGCCGGCCTCACATGCCTCGGGACCGCCGGAAGCCGCCAGTGCTTCAAGCTGTGCAAGGTGAGCTCGAGCGAGTGCGGTTCTGCGCAGGTTTGCGCGACGAGCACCGTGTTCAAGGATCCGAACTTCGGCATCTGCCAGAAGCCATGACCGCCGCCGGGTCGCATCGTCGCTCTGCAGCGATCGGCTCGACCCGGCACCGCAGGCTGGCCCAGGACACCTTCGAGCCTGTCGCGGACACCCCCTCGCGCGCGTAACCACGCGTAAGTTCTGGATCGCGACTTCGGCATCCGGTTTGCGGAGGGTGTCGCTCATGGCGAAGCGCTCTCCCGATATCGATGTCGACGCGTGCACCGGCGAGGTGCTCGTTGCCACCCTGCTCGCGCCCGGTCATCTCCCGAACCGACCGCGTGACGCGGCCGAGGTCGCGGCAGCGTTGCTCTGCGGTCTCGGCGGATTCTCCGGTCTCTCCCGGGCCACGGTCGAGGAGATCGAAGCGCAGCTCTCATCGGCTCCACATCCAACGAGCGCTCCACGCGCGTCCGCGCGACGCATTGCGGCCGCATTCGAGCTCGGGCGGCGAGCGACAAAGGAGAGCGTTACTCCACTGTCGGTCTCTTGCAGCGCTGACGTAGCCTCATGGGCTGCGGCGCGGCTCACAGCGCTCGATCACGAAGAGCTCTGGCTACTTGCCCTTGATGGCCGTAGTCGACTTCGCGCCGTTCGATGCGTCGCACGCGGCGGACTGCATGGCATGGGCGTCCGCGCCGCGGACCCTATTCGGCTCGCGCTGCGGGCCGCTGCAAGTGGCTTCGTGCTCGTGCACAACCATCCGAGTGGCGACCCGGCACCGAGCGCGGAGGACGTGGAATTCACACGACGAGTAGCTGCCGCGGCTGCAGTCGTCGGTACTCCACTGCTCGATCACGTCATCGTCGCATCCGGAGGATTCTCGTCGATACCCTTCGACACGGAAGGGCCCGTGCTCCCTGCCTGGGCGGTGGAGGCATGACACCGCCCGATGAATCCGCAGTGGATGGCCTCGCATCGCTCCAGGGCAACGCGCGGGAACGCCCCGCCCCAGCGAGCCTGGACCAAGCGGTTCCCCATCGCGCCGAGGCGCGCGCGAAAGTCACTCTCATCAGGCAGAGCTCGCCACGATGGCTCGCCGGAGGAGGTCGTACCGCCAAGATAGACGAGGCCTGCGCGCAGCTGCGGAGCTCCTGGAAACATCGCTCGCGCGGCGAGCGCATAGACGTCGAGCTGAAAGGCATATGCGCCATCGGCGCCACGCCGAGCACTCTTGTAGTCGACGACGTCGACCGCACCGTCCGGCCACACCACCACGAGATCCATGCTCCCCCGGAGAACGACCGACCGACCCTCCGCGTCATCGACAGCGAGGACGAAAGCAACCTCACGCCGGAGGTCCGCGCCTCGCTCGGCGATTCGCTGCGCGTACGCGCCGCCGAGGAAGCGAGCGACGCGCGCGACGATCGTGGCGTGCTGCGCATGCTCGGGCGGAACTCCTTCTGCAGCGAGGGCGCGACTCGCGGCAGCATCAGCGTCGCTGCCGGCGAAGGCCGCTGTCGGTATCCGCTCCAGCACCGCGTGAGCAAGCGTGCCTTGGACCCTTGCGTCGAGGCCGGTCGCGACGGTACGAAGGGTGTCGGCGGACGCGCGAGCACCCCGAACGTGCTCGGGCAACCCGAGCACGTGGACCAGCTCGAAGCGGCGCGCGCAGTGCTCGAAGTCAGCGAGGGCTGTCGGCGCAATGGGAAGCGAACGCCACGCGGGCGCGATGGGAAGGCGAGCCGCAACGGGCGTGGCGGCAGCGACGTCGACCATGTGCGATCGGACGGTGGGCGCTGGAACGTCGACATCCTCGACCGCGAGGGCGGCCGCCTCGAGAGCGCGCGGATCGGCGGCGATGTCCTCGAGCACCGCCAGCGTCGAGGCTCCGAGATCGCCGATTCCCTCGCGCATACGGCCACCGACGAGGAACATCGCGTCGGCCGCCCTGGTGATGGCGACATACGCCAGACGCTGGCGCTCCGCCCGATCGCGTCGGCGCGTCGTCGCGTAACTGGAGGCAAACGAGGGGGGCTCGAGAACGAGTCCGGTGTCGTCGGCGGCACGAACCGCAAGGACGTTGGGGTTGTCTCCGCTTCCGAGTGCGATGCGCGCGGCCCCTTTCTCCGAACGCGGAAGCGCTGCCCCGATCTCGGGCACGAACACGATTGGGAAATCCAACCCCTTGCTCGCGTGCACCGTGAGCAGCCGTACGGCGTCGTCGTCCTCCGAAAAAGTCGCAGCCTCCGATTCGGCGAGCTCCTGCTCGGACGCATCGTCAAGCCACTTCCGAAAGGCGCGAGCATCGTTGTAGCGGTCGGCGATGGCGAGGAGCTTGCGAACGTTCGCGACGCGCTGCGCACCGCGAGGAAGGGCACCGAGAACCTCGTCGAACGCTCGGGCCCGAACCGCCTCACGAAGAATCGCGCCGGGTCCAAGCCGCCCTGCGCATCGCGCGAGCTCGGCGACGATCGACGAGGTCTCGGCGAGACTGACGCGATCCTCCACGTGAACGAGGTCGGGGTGCGGAGGGTCGGTCCAGCCAAACGGAGGGGCAAGGCCCTCACCAGCGGGCGTCAGTCCGAGGAGTGTCTCGTCGTGAGCCCCGACCCAGGGACCGCGCAGGACCTCGAGCATGGCGAGGCGATCGGATGGATCGAGCACGAGGGCGAGCATGGCTACGAGGTCTCGGACCTCGCGGGTTCGAAAGAAGCTCTTGCCGGCGACGACGTAGGGCACCTCGGCCTGCGCGAGTGCGAAGGCGGCAGCGTCGAGCATCCCGTTGGTGGTGGCCAGGATGGCCACGTCCCGCCAGCTTGCGGGACGACCGTCCCTACCCACGCGAACGTCGGCGTCGGTCGGGATGCTCCGGATCCGGGCTGCGATGACCAAGGCCTCCTCGAGGCGTGTCGAGGACGAACCCTTCGGATGGATCCGCAGCCATGTGGTTCGCGGCTTCGACGAGATATCCCGGCCGGCGAGCTCGCGCTCAGGCGGAACGAGAAGATCCTCCGTGCTCGGGACGTACTCGATCTCGAACAGCTGCGGGGGCGGATCGCCCGGGCGAAATCGTCGCGCACTGAAGGCGTTTGCGAAGGCGAGCACCTCGCGAACACTCCGCCGATTGTGACGGAGCGCACAGAAGTCGGCGAGCGGCTCGCGGGGTTCCCATGTGACGCCCGCGGGGATGCCGAGCGCCTCGCGAGCGGGGGTGCCGGCGAGGCCGACCGCGAGCTCGGCGAACACGCCGACATCCGCGCCGCGAAAACCGTAGATCGATTGCTTTCGGTCGCCGACGACCAGAAGGCCACCGTTGCGCACGGCGGCGAGAGGAGGAACGCGCCCCGCCTCTCGGGAGCCGGGACGCGCCCAAAGCAACTGGAGCAAATCGCGCTGTACGCGCGACGTATCCTGGAACTCGTCGACGAGCAGCGCATCGATCCCGGCGCCGACCTCATCGGCGACATCGGGGCGGTCGCGGAGGAGCTCGCGCGCCGCGCGAAGGATTTCGCCGAAACCGATCGCAGCACGCGTCCTGCCGGCGGTCTCGATCTCGACCTCCGCGGTACCGAGCAGATCGCGGACGATGCGCGCGTGCTCGTCGAAGCGATGCCGAATCCGGAACGAGCGTGCGAGACGCCGCCCCTTCTCGTCGTTCGTCGTGCCGCCCAGCGCTTTTCGGAAAACGGCGAACGCTTCCAGCTCGGGGGTCTTCTTGCCCGTGGCAGGGAGACCGCACAGAGCGACAGACGCTGCTTCGACAGAGGCCTCATCGCCTCGCTGCCATGCGGAGACGAGATCGCGAGCGGCCGCCTCGAACCGCGGCATCGCCTGGAGTGATCGTGCGTGCTCCACGAGCGTCTGCATGGAACGTTCGAGAGTCTCGGCATCTCCCGCCGGAAGCGCCAGGTCGCGCGCCGCGCGACCGTCCTCTTCCAGCTGAACGAGAACTCTGCGCAACTGAGTCACGAGTCGATCAATCCCGCCAGCGGCCTCGGCGAGCTGACGGATCGCTGCGGGGCTCGTGAGGAGCCGCGCTTCGAGCGCGCGAGCGATGGCCTCCTCCGATCGCATGCGCGAGTCCGCCTCGGTGGCCAGCTCGAAGCCAGGGCCGAGCCCCAGCTCGACGGCATGCGCCCGGACGATCCCCGTCGCAAAGCTATGCAACGTGCCGAAGCGAGCCGCGGGAGCTCGCGCTAGAGCGCGCCGAGCACGTAGCCGAATGGCGTCGTCCGTGAGTAGCTCAGCGTCGCGCGGGACTGCGGGGTGGCCGCCACGGAGGCTCTCGACATACGACGACGTCTCCGGAGCACCAGCGAGTCGCTCGAGCTCCTGCGTGACGCGCGTGCGGATCTCTGCTGCAGCTTTGCGACTGAACGTGGTCGCGACGATGCGTGACGGGTCGAGCGGTTGTGACTTTCCGCTCTTTCGTGGCGCACGATCACGAACAAGGAGGTGGACGACTACGCCGACGAGCGCATGCGTCTTGCCGGTCCCGGCGCTCGCGGCGAGCACGAGATTCCTGGGGAACGCGTAGATAGTGCCAGGGTCGACGAGCACGAGACCCGGGTATAGCACCGCGAAGCGTCAGGTCGTGTCCCTCGCAGGCCTGGCCGCCGGCTCTCGGTCATCATCCGCATCGTCGGCGGGTGCCATTGCGAAGCGCGGCTTCCGGCAGCCGCCGCTCACCGCGCAGTAGCGGCACTCCGATTCGTGTGCGGGGACCGGCGCCAGCGCACCCGACCGCGCGGACATGACGATCGAGAGGGCCCTGCGCTCGATCTCGTTGAGTCCCTCGCCAGCCTTCCGCGCGACCAGCTCTTCCATGCGCTG
>JAYTZB010000471.1:0-2300 GCA_043742085.1 Polyangiaceae bacterium | reverse complement strand
GCGAGATACGTGCGCTCCTCCCCGAGCGCGAGCCAAGCGGCCAGCGAGCGCATCCACGCGTTCGCGGCGGCATCGGGCGCGACGCTCTCGAGGGTGCTGGCGACCCGGCCGTAATAGAGCGCGATGTGGTGGAGCATCGGAGGGGGACGCTCGCGCATCGGCGCGGCCTCGACGAGCCGCGCGAGCTTCGTGACGTCACCCTCGAGCGCGGCCCTCACCGCGGCCTCACCACCGCCGAGCCCACGCGCCGCAGCGACCAGCCCCGCTGCCCGCGGATGCAGCGGATGCTGCAACGCCAGCGTTCCCACGTGGTGGCGGAAGAGACGCTCGAGGACGAGCTCGTCCTCGAGGCGGCCGAGCAGGGCTTCGTCCTCGGGCCTCCACACGCCTACGAAGCTACCAGCTCCTGCGCGACGATTTCGACGTGCCGTACCGCATTCCCTACGCGATCAAGCTCCGCAGCCGGCCAACGCGCGCGCATATGGTCCGCGTGGTCGTGGTGGTGTTCCTCGCGGGCGGCGTCGCGAAGGTGGCACGTGACCGAGGAGGTTCGCATCGACGGCGCTCGCGGGAACATTGCCCAGTCAAGCGGTCGCGGGCGTGCTGGCCGACGTGCATCGCGCCGAAGGCCATCTCGCGGCCGGCCGCTTCGAGGAGGGCCCGCGTATCGGACGTCGCTCGCGGCGCTACTCGAGCCCCATGCACTCCGGCTTGTAATGACGGTGCCCGACGTCATCGACCGTGTACGGCGGATCGCATGACGGCTTGCCCGCAGCGGGCTTCCGCGCCGTCGGCACGCCACCGGGCGGAGGAAGCACGGCCGGCGGCCTCGCCGTGAATGCCGGCGCGGTGACCGTAGCCGTGGCCGTTCCCGTGGCCGTGGCCGTTCCCGTGGCCGTGGCCGTTCCCGTTCCCGCGGCCGTCCCCGTTGCGCTCGCGGCCGGATCCGCCTCGACCTCCGGCGGCGCGACCGCGCTCGGAACCGACGACGGCACCGCCGCACCGCTCGGCACCACGGTCGCGGTCGGCGCGACGATCATCGGCGTCGTGGGATGCTCCGCCCGCCCCGAACGACGAACGAGCGCATACGCGCCGAGCACGATGCCGATCAGCGCCATCGCGCACGAGATCGCGACGATCACCCACGTCGAGCGGTCGATGGTGCGCGTCCCCGCAGACGCGCTGGCTCCCGCCGGCGTCGTCTGCGCGTGCGCGAAGACCGCCGAGCTGCTCGGCACCTCGGTGTACGGCGCATGCGACGGATCGAGGTGCACCGGGATCTGCGTCGAGGGCGGGATGAAATCCATCGGCGTGCCCGCGCCGAGCGTGGGCGGCGGCGGGTTGGTCTCGATGGCGAGGAGGTCACGCGCGGCGAGCTCCATCGCGGTCACCAGGTTGGCGCGAGCGTCGAGGACGTCCGCCGCCAGGCGCTCGACCCAGGCCGTGACCTCGGAGGGCGACGCGAGGCCGACCTTGCGTTCGAGCTCGAGGGCGAGCTCTTGCGCCGATGCAACGCGCTTCTTCGGATCGCTGGCGAGCGCGCGCATGACGATGTCGTCGAGCTCGGGCGAGATGTGCGGCGCGTGCACGCTGGGCGGAGTGAGGTTGCCCTGGACGATGCGCGCGACGATGTCGACGTCCTTCGCGGTCCCATGAAGGCGGCGGCCGGCGAGCATCTCCCAGAGGACGACGGCCGCGGCGAACACGTCGGTGCGACGGTCGACCTGACCTCGGATCTGCTCCGGCGCCATGTACGCGAGCTTGCCTTTGATCTGCCCCTCGCGCGTGACCTGCGCGCGGCCCGCCGCCTTCGCGATGCCGAAGTCGAGGACGCGTGCACTGCCGTCACTGCCGACGATCACGTTCTGCGGCGACACATCGCGATGGACGACGTCGAGGAGCACGCCGTCGGTCCCCTTGGTCTCGTGAGCGGCGTGCAGGCCGAGCAGCACGCCGCACATGATGGCGGCGACGATGCGCGGCGGAATGATCTCCTCCGCCATGCGGGCGCTGCGCATGAGGCGCGAGAGCGACTCGCCGTGGACGTACTCCATGACGAGGAACAGTCCGTGATCACCCTGGACGACGTCGACCATGGGCACGACGTTCGGATGACGGATGCGCGCGACGATGCGCGCCTCGTCCATGAACATCGTGATGAACTCGGGGTCCTTCAGGTAATGCGCGTGCAGCCGCTTGACGGCGACCGTGCGCCCGAAGCCGACCGGGCCGAGCAATCGTCCGAGATGGACCGTGGCCATCCCGCCAGCGGCGAGCTCATCGAACAGCGCGTACCGACC
>JAYTZB010000470.1:0-2320 GCA_043742085.1 Polyangiaceae bacterium | reverse complement strand
TCGACATCTCGACGGTGCTCGCCGAGTACGAGACGTTCTTCTCGCGCGGTGGCGAGCAGAAGCGCCGCGGCAAGAACATCGACAACGCCTCGCAGAAGCTCGACGGTCTCGTCATCTCGCCCGGAGAGATGATCAGCTTCAACACCGTCGTCGGTGAGCGCAGCGAGTCGAACGGGTTCGCCAAGAGCTGGGAGATCTTCAAGGGCGAGATGGTCGAGGGCGTCGGCGGCGGCACCTGCCAGGCCGCCTCGACCTTCCATGCCGCGGCGTTCTTCGCCGGGTTCGACGTCCTCGAGCGGCTCCCGCACTCGCGCCCGAGCGCGTACATCCCGATGGGGCTCGACTCCACGGTGGTCTTCCCGAGCGTGGATCTCAAGGTCCGTAACCCGCACCCGTTCCCGGTGGTCGTCCACGCGAAGACCGACGGCAACAAGCTGCGCATCGAGCTCCTCGGCAAGATGCGCCCCGTCGACGTCGCGTTCGGTCGCGAGCTCGTGTCGACCATCGCGTACAAGCGCAAGGTCGTCGAGGAGCCGTCGCTCTCCGGCAAGACCGTCCTCGTGAAGCAGCACGGCATCAAGGGCTACCGCATCAAGCGATCGCGGCTGCTCAAGTACCCGGACGGGACGAGCAAGAAGGAAGAAGCGACCGACTTCTATCCGCCGACCACCGAGATCTACCACGTGCCTGTCGGCTTCGACGTCGCGCTCCTCCCTGCGCTGCCCGGCGGCGAGGGTGAGGACAGCGATCTCGGCGGCAACCCTTCGGCGACTCCGCCGTCGGCACGCGCGTCTGCGCCCTCGTCGACGAACGCCGCGACGGCATCGACCGATGCCAAGCCCGCGGACGGGCTGGAGTTCATCGACGCGCCCGGCGCGCACGCGCCGACGTCTGCGCAGCGCGATCCGACGAAGACGATCTGGCTGAAGCGCTGACCCGTCCGCTCACGGCGCTGGTGTGAGAATGACGTCGTCGAAGTCGATGCACCCGTCGGGAGACGGCCCTGCATCGTTGCTCACGGCAATGCCGAGCTGAACGTCCAGGACCGGCTTGGCGGCCATGACGATCATCGTGAAGCGCGACCACTCTCCCGTGACCGCGGAAGCGAGCTGGTTCGAGCCGCCTGCGAGATCGACGTTGATCGAGACGGTCGTGGGCGTTCCCGCGTCGACCGGTCGTCGCATCCACAAGCTCAAGGAGAACTTTCCCGCATCGGCCAGCGCCTGACCAACGACGGTGGCTTGTTGCTTGCTGCGATCGGGGCAAAAGCGGCAGAAGAATCGACCGTCCGGCGCGTCGCCGTTCATCGCCTTGACGGTGTCACTCGTCGCCATCTGCGGAGCGAACGGCGCGCACGTTCCGTTCTCGAAGCTGGCGCACAGCGGGCTGGTGGAGTCGGCAGCGCACGGGTCGCTCATGACACCGGACTCGCCGTCCCTCTCCGCCGCGTCGGGCGCAGTCGCGACGTCCGTGGTGTCGGAGTCGGCGACGGTGGCATCGGTGCCTGGCTCCGTGGGCAGGGCCGACGATCCGAAGGAGGTGCACGAAAGCATCAAGCACGTCACCGCAGCGACTCTGCACGCAGACGAGAGCGGCTTCACGGGATCAGCGTAGGTGCCGGCCAGGCAAGATACAACCTTCGCAGGCGGCGCAGACCGAACGTCCGGGAGCGCGCGACGCGAAGGGCGAGCTGCTACGTTCGACCGTCGATGCGGTCGGTTCCAGGAATAGCTGCATTCTGCACGGTTGCGGCGCTCGCCGCCTGCGCGAGCACGTCCACGCACGGTGATTCGTTGCCTGCACGCGACGCTGCGCTCGCGGAAGGTGTGCCCGCAGACCTCCCCGATCCGCTGCTCTTCGTCGACGGACAGCGACACGTCGCGTCGGTCGAGGACTGGAGCGCGCGACGCGCGGAGATCCTCGACCTCTTCCGCGACGAGGTCTACGGACGCGCGCCGGGCCTCCCCGAGCAGCTCTCGTTCTCGGTGGTCGAGGAGGATCGAGGCGCCATCGGGGGACATGCCACGCTACGGCGCGTGGCCATCACGAGTCGGCAGGCGGGGCGCGAGCTCACCTTCGAGCTCATCGTGCTCGTGCCCAACGACAAGCCGCGCGCCGGCGCCTTCTTGCTCCTCAACCATCGGCCCGCGACCAACACCGATCCCACGCGCGCTACCGTGAGCCCCTTCTGGCCGGTGGAGCAGATCCTGGCTCGTGGATTTGCGGTGGCGGCGATTCAAACGTCTGCGCTCGCGCCCGACGACGCCGCCACGTACGCGAGCGGCGCCATCCATCTCTTCGAGGGGGACGGCACCGCGCC
>JAYTZB010000469.1:0-12176 GCA_043742085.1 Polyangiaceae bacterium | reverse complement strand
GACGTCCTGGAGCTGTGCAAGCGAGCGAAGCCCAGGGTCTGCATCCTGCTGACGGGGCACAGAACGAAGGACGTCAAGTCCGCCGGCTTCGACGTCGCGCTCCGCAAACCCATCGCCGGCGACGAGCTCATCGCCGTGATCAAAGCGCACGGCGCTGCCATGTGAGCGGTGCAACCGGTGATCGGGACCTGGTAGAGAACGATCATGTCCGACGGCATCTGGCGCGCATTGACCACCTGGATTCACGGCGGATCCACGCTCATCGCGCTCGCCTGTGACGTTGCGGTCCTCGTCGCGATCGCCACCATCGTCCGGCGCAACCGACCCGACGCGTATCAAAGACTCCAGGTCTGGGCGATCGCGACGCTGGCCGTCTTCGTCTTGACGACCATCGGCTGGCTCGTCGTGCCCTACGTGGCGCGCACCGACGGCAGCATGGAGGGCTACTTCCGGGCCACTGCCCTCCTGAGCATCCTCGGGACCGTCCTCCACGTCGCCTTGGTGATCCTGTTCATCCGCGGCATCACGGCGCTCGCGCAGCCGCCGAAGCCGATCGTGGTCGAAGGGATTCCGCCCTACCGCTGACTCCACCTACTCTCGACGCGCGATGACGAGCCCGCCCGCGGAGAGCACGCACACGACGACCGTTCCCGCGTCTGTGCATACTACACGCGTTGCGTTCTTCGCTGCGACCGCCGCACTGGGCGGGTTCCTCTTCGGCTTCGACAGCGCCGTCGTCAACGGCGCGGTCTTCGGCATCCAGCGCTCGTTCGATGCGTCGAGCGCGGGCACTGGCTTTGCCGTGGCTTCGATCCTCATCGGCTGCGCGGTGGGCGCGCTCGTCGCCGGCCGCCTCGCCGACTCCCTCGGACGCAAGCCGGTGATGGTGATCACCGCGGTCATCTTCGCGGCGACCGCCATCTGGTCGGCGTTCGCCGGCTCGGCGGCGATGTTCACCGTCGCGCGCTTCTTCAGCGGGCTCGCGGTCGGTGCCGCGAGCGTCGTCTCGCCCGCGTACACCGCGGAGATCTCGCCGCCGCAGATCCGCGGGCGGCTCGCCTCGCTGCAGCAGCTCGGGATCGTGGTCGGCATCTTCGCGGCGCTGCTCAGCGATCACCTGCTCGCGAGGAGCGCGGGCGGCGCGAACGGTCTCCTGTGGGGCGGCCTCGAGGCGTGGCGCTGGATGTTCCTCGTCGAGGTGGCGCCGTCGTTGCTCTTCGGTTTCGCGACCCTGCTCATTCCCGAGTCACCGCGCTACCTGGTGGCCGCGAAGCGTGAGGCGCGAGCGCTCGCCGTGCTGCTCATGATCGATCGCTAGGCGACCGAGTCGGACGTCATCAGCATCCGGCGCACCATCGAGACGGATCGCGCACCGCGCTTTGCCGACCTCCGAGCGCCGCAAGGCAAGGTGCTGCCGATCGTGTGGATCGGCACCGCGCTCTCGATGTTCCAGCAGTTCGTGGGCATCAACAGCATCTTCTACTATGGCGATGTGCTCTGGCAGTCGGTGGGCTTCAGCTCCAACGACTCGCTGCGCAACAACGTGATCACGGGCGTCATCAACATCGTGGCGACGCTGGTCGCCATCGCGTTCGTCGATCGCTGGGGCCGTCGCCCGCTCCTCCTCTGGGGATCGGCCGGCATGGGCGTCACGCTCGCGGCGCTCGTGCTCGCCTTCGCGACCGCCTCTCATGTCGAGGGCCATCTCGTGCTCTCGCGTCCGATGGCGATCACGGCGCTCGTGTCTGCGAACCTCTACGTCTTCGCGTTCGGCATGTCGTGGGGCCCGGTCGTCTGGGTCCTGCTCGGCGAGATGTTCCCGAACGCGATCCGCGGGGCCGCGATGGCCGCGGCGGTGTTCGCGCAGTGGATCGCGAACTGGCTCATCACCATCACGTTCCCTCCCATCGTCGCAGCGTCTGTCCCGGCGCGGCGTACGCGATGTACCTCACCTTCACGCTGCTCTCGTTCTGGTTCGTGCGTCGCTTCGTGAAGGAGACGAAGGGCCGGACGCTCGAAGAGGCCTGAGCGATCGCGCGCGTAGCGTGTCTAGCGGGTCGGCTCGAGCTGCGGGTCGAGATCGAGCACCGGCAGCCCGGCGTCCTCGAGCAGGCGGCCGAGGTGCTCGGACAGTCCCTTCCTGGGCATCGGAATCTTGCTCGGCTCCGTCGCCTCGAGCAGGCGCCGACGCGCCTCGTGCAGACGCCACGCGATGGTGCCGCGCGGGCATCCCTGGACCACCGCGGCCTCCGCGTTGGACAGGCCCTGCAGCCTGACCAGGACCACCGTCGTGCGCATGTCCGGCGGAAGCGCGTCCAGCGCGCCGAGGGCGCGCGCATAGGTCTGCCGGAGCTCCGCGGCACGTCGCGGGTCGCCGTACGCGTCGACCTCGAGCGCGCGCTCGATGCGCGGGTCGTCTTCCTCGATGGATGACTCGCTCCGGCGCGCCCTCACGCGCCGCGCGTCGAACGAGCGATTGACGGTGAGCCGATAGACCCACGTGAAGAACTCACTGCGTCCCTCGAACTGATCGAGCGCGCGAAAGGCGCGGATGAACACGTCCTGCACGATGTCGTCGGCGTCGCTCTCCGTGCCCGACAGGTGCAGCGCGAGCGCGAAGATGCGCTTGCGGTAACGCCGAACGAGCGCGTCGAACGCCTGGGGCTCACCCGCCTTTGCACGCGCGACCAGGAGCGCCGCGGTAGCGGCCTCGCGCTGGGCAGGGGTGGTCATCAGCAACTTAGACGCCTCTGCGAGGCGGAAGGTTTGAAGAAAGTTACGCGCCGAACGCCCCGCATATCGCGCTTTTCCCGCGTTTCACGCGCCAGCTGTGGTCACGCCTGGACGGGCGTCGAGTGCATCAGGGGATGGCGCTTCATTGCGAGAGGACACGAAGGAACGCCGTGAGCTTCGCGGCAGTGTCCGCGTCGAAGGGCGGGAAGAGCGGATCGAGCACGCCTGTCGACCTCGTTGCTTCGTCCGCCGTGGGACCACCGCGGGCGTAGAATGCGACGACGTCCTCGATGGTCGCGAACGTGCCGCCGTGTCCGTAGGGCGCGGTGCTCGGCAGCCCGCGGAGCGTCGGCGTGCGGAACGCTCCAAGCATCGACGGCGAGGGCGAAGGCGAGCGCCGAGCTGACGGAGACGGCGCATCGCTGAAGGCACCTGCCCGCGCGAAGGGGCTCGACGCGAGGAGCGTGAAGCCGTCGATGGCGCCTCGGTCCGGCGCGCCGTCGACGCGCCCCGTGGCGAAACGTACGACGTGGAATGCGTCGTCGGTGAGCCGCGGTCCGTAGTGGCACTGCGCGCAGCCGCGCGTGAAGAACGCGTGCAGGCCGTCCTTCTCCAGCTCGCCGAGCGCGGAGGCGTCACCGGTCACGTAACGATCGAGCGCGCTCGGCTTCACGCGGAACGTCCGCTCGTACGCGGCGATGGCCTTGCCCACCTGGACGAAGACCTTGGTCACGGCGTCCTGATCGGCCACGGTCATGGAAGCCCACGCCGCGGATCCCGGTCCGCCGTCGAGAGGAAACCGTGTCGTGTCCGCGAGTGCGGGGAGCGCGCCGAAGACCGACTCGTACTCCGACCCGTAGAGATCGTGGACCACGTGCGCCGCGCGCAGGCGCGAGGAGCCGATCTCGCGCGGCGACTCCAGCGGTCCGAGCGCCTGCATCCAGAGCGAATCGGCGCGACCGTCCCAGAAGAGTGACCGCGCGTGCGCAGCGAGCGCGATCGAGGGCGTGTTGCGATCCCCCGCCGAGACTCCGAGCGCCTGCGGCCGCGCGTCGGCGCGTCCCTTCTGCGGGTCGTGGCACGTGATGCACGCCACGTCGGCGTCCTTGGCGAAGCCCTTCTCGGAGAAGAGCTCCTCACCGAGCGTCGCCGCGTAGCCGTCGTCCGCATACGCGTTCGACGGGTCCGGCGGCGGCGCACCGGGCAGCGCCATCGCCTCCGCCATCTCCCATTCCCAGCGCGAAAACCGGCCCTCGCGGAGCTCGGCCACCGGTGGAGGCTGCGGTGGGCGGTTCTCGAGCGCAGCACGAGCCTTCTCGATGCGCGCGTCGATGACGTCCGTATCAGGACCCTCGACGACCTCGACGACGTCCATCGTCCGCGCATCGATCACGACGGTGAGCGGCAGCACGAACGCTGCTGCGAGGGCGGCACGGAGCGCGAAGCCTCCGTCGGCTGCGATGACTGCCGACCCTGGCACCCAGGGGCGCCACGCAACGAGATCGTCCGCGGTCGCCGGCTCGCCGTCGTCGTTCGCCACCAGCACGTCGACCAGGCGCACGTGCTCGCGCGCCAGGTCCGCGGTATGCGCGCCCAGCCATCGGCACGTCCCGCAGAACCCGGCGGAGACGCGCAGGACGAGGAGCTCGACGGTCGCCGCACAGGGCACGAACAGATCCGCGGTCGTGAGGTCGAACCGGCTGCCGTCGGATCGGAGCGCAGGCCAGCGCACGTCCGCCAGCACTCCGCGAGGTGCAGTGTCCGCGCACGCGGGACCGGGCAGAGCGGGGACCGCCGCTCCCGGAGGAGACGGCGCCTCGCGCGATCGCGACGACGAGCACGCCGCTCCGGATCCGGCAAGGACGCACGCGGCAACGAGCATTGCGACGCGCATCGCGGCGATTGTAGCTGCGACATCGACGTCACACCCGTACCATCGACGATCGCCTTGGAGGCTTATTCATGAAGACCGCGCACCTGACACTTCTCTGCTTGGCGTCACTGCTCGCTGCCGCGCCGGCATGCGAGAGCTCCTCCGGAGGCGGAGGAACGATCACGCTCGACGGAGGGAGCGGGGTGGCGAGCATCGGCCTGGTCGCCGATCCGCCGAACCTCACGCTCGATCCGGGCGGCAAGGCGACCATCACCATCACCGTGGCGGGCGCGAACGGGAACGCTGCCGATCTCTCCGCGGAGGGCCTCCCGCTCGGCGTGAGCGCGGTGTTCGATCCGCCGCAAACGGCGGCTTCCACGAAGCTCACCATCGCGGTCGCCAAGGACCTCGGGCCCGGCGTCTACCCCATCACCGTGCGCGCGCGCCTCGGCACGGCGTCCGCTAGCGCTACGCTCGGCGTCAGCGTCAGCGCACCTGCTTCTTCGTTCGCCATCGTGGTCGCGCCGGACATGGTCACCGTCGAGCAAGGCAGCAACTTCGGAACCGCCGTGAGCGTCGTGCGCAGCCCGGGCTTCACCGGCCCCGTCGACGTCGCGCTCGACGCGCCCCCGGCCGGATTCTCGGCGGCTCCGTTCACCATTCCGGCAAACGCGACCGCGGGCGTCCTCAATGTCTCGACCGCAGCGCTCGTCACGCCCGGCGTCACGACGCCGCTCACCATCAAGGCTACGTCCGGAATGACGGCGCTCAGCGCGACGCTCAGCGCGAAGGTGGTCGGTCCGAGAGGCGGAGTCGATACGACGTTCGGCGCAGGCGGCACGGCGACCATCCCCGTCGCGAGCCTCACGCAGCCCGTTTACTCGGCGGTGCAGCCGGACGGGAAGATCGTGTCGATCGCAGCAGCGTACTTCGGCGCCGCGACGAGCTACGACTGGGTCGTGCTCCGCGTGAATGCGGATGGGACGCCCGACACGATGTTCGGAACGGGCGGTCGCACGGTCGTGGCCGTGACGACCGGCTTCGACTCCCCGCGAATGATCGGAGTGCTCGCTGACGGCAAGATCATCGTGGCTGGCACGGGCAACGGCGCCGTGACCATCGCGCGTCTCACGACCGCGGGCGCCCTCGACGCGACCTTCGGTACCGCGGGCATCGTCTCGCCCGCCGGCCTCACCAACTTCGATCCGCGCGGAGGTGCCACCGCGAGCGGCAAGCTCGTCCTCGTGGGTGCCACCGCCGGCGACGGCTTCGTGACGCGCTTCAACACCAGCGACGGCGCCTTCGACACCACGTTCAACACGACGGGCATCGTCGTCTCTGATCTCGGCGGCAACGAGACCTTCAGCTGCGCCGCCGTCTCGGCCACGACCATCACGGTCGGCGGAGGCAAGGACGGCGACATGCTCGCGGCGCGCTACACCAGCGCCGGCGCTCTCGACACGACGTTCGCCACGGTCGGCTGGAAGAGCGTCGACTTCGCCGGTAACCAGGACTTCGCGAACGCGCTCGCGATCCAGGCGGACGGCAAGGTCGTCCTCGCCGGGAACGCCGGTGTCAGCACGATCCTCAACAAGGTCGGCGTCGCTCGTCTGACGGCGGCGGGCGCCGTCGACACCACGTTCAACACGACGGGCACCATCGCCGTTGGCGGTCCGTCAGGCGATCAGGGGTTGACGGTCGCGCTCCAGGCCGACGGCAAGATCCTCGCGGGCGGTTCGGGGCTGGTGAACAACGGCAGCGACTTCTACGCGTTCCGCCTCACCGCGACCGGCACGCTCGACACGTCCTTCCACGGCACCGGCAAGGTCTACGCCGACTTCCTGAGCAACAGCGAGGGCGCCACGAACCTCTTCGTCGCCGCCGACGGTCGCATCACCGCCGTCGGCTACTCGGACTACCCGACCTACGCCGTGGCGCTCGTCCGCTACTGGCCCTGAGCGGAGCTCTCGCGCTGCTGCGCCGGTGTGCGCAGAAATAGCGATCGTCGGAGTGATCGAAATCGCCTCGTCCGTCCCACAGGATGGACGAGGACCACCGATGAACTCCGACCGAGGGGCCATACGAGAAGGAGCGTTGTCGCTTCTTCGCCTGCCCGTGTCGTCGCACGACCTCGCAGCCTCGGACCGCTTGCGCCGCGGCCTTCGAGGCTCGACGCAGCTCATGGCGGTGATCGCGATGAGCTTTGCCGCCGTCGTGCTCGTCTTCACCATCGCCGGCGTCGGCATCGATGCCGCCATCCAGAACGTGCCCGTCTGGGCGCACGTCGGCACCGCGGCATTCCTCCTCGTCGTCGGTGTCGTCGTCGGCACGCGTGACCTCTCGCACGAGGAGCTCACGCTCATGGACGCCGTCGCGACGGTGGGCGGCGGGATCGGCTTCTCTCTGTTCACGGTGGGCCGCACGCCGACGCCGGCGCGAGAGCTCGTGCTCCTCCTGTTCATGGCGCACATGCTCATCATCCGTGCTGCGCTGGTGCCGAGCTCGGCGAAGCGAACGATGTGGCTCGGCCTCGTCGCGCTGGCACCGTCGGCGCTGCAAGCGGGAGGCGTGACGGAAGGGCTCGACGACGTGCTCGGCAATCCCATCGCCCGCGCGACGCTCACGATGCTCTGGGTCGCGACCACCACGCTCGCCTCCTCGCTGGTCTCGCGGCGCATCTACGGATTGCAGCGCGCGGTCAGTCAGGCGCGTCAGCTCGGTCCGTACACACTCGAGGAGAAGATCGGCGAGGGCGGCATGGGCGAGGTCTACAAGGCCCGGCATGCGCTCCTGCGCCGTGCGACGGCCATCAAGATCGTGCGCGATGCGAGCGATCCCGCGACGCTCGCGCGCTTCGAGCGCGAAGTGCAGCTCACCAGCGAGCTGACCCATCCCAACACCGTGCAGGTCTACGACTTCGGTCGCGCAGCCGATGGCACCTTCTACTATGCGATGGAGCACATCGAAGGCCTGACGCTGTGGCAGCTCGTCGAGCTCGACGGTCCGCAGTCGCCCGGGCGCGTCGTCTCGCTTCTCACGCAGGTCTGCGCATCGCTCGCCGAGGCGCACGGGCTGGGCCTCATCCATCGTGACGTGAAGCCCGACAACGTCCTCGTCTGCGTGCGCGGTCGCGTGCCCGACGTCGTGAAGGTGGTGGACTTCGGTCTCGCGCGCTCGATCGAGACGACGAGCTCGGCAGACGCGCCCGGCGCCATCATGGGAACCGCGCAGTACATGTCACCGGAGGCGGTCAGCGCTCCGTCGAGCATCGATGCCCGCTCCGACCTCTATTCGGTGGGCGCGCTCGCCTATTTCCTGCTGACCGGCACGGAGCTGTTTCGCGGCGGCATGCACGTGGTCCTGTCGCAGCAAGTGCACGCGATCCCGCAGCGACCGTCGTCGCGTCTCGGCGTCGAGCTGCCCGACGATCTCGAGCGCATCGTGATGCGCTGCCTCGAGAAGGACCCGAGCCTCCGGCCGCAGAGCGCGACCGAGCTCGCCGACGCGCTCCTCGCGACCACCACGTCACGCAGCTGGACCAGCGACGACAGTGCAGCCTGGTGGCGGCGCAACGAGGGCGTCGTCACGCGCGCGCGCGCCCGTGCCGGCGCTCCGGCGGAGAGCGGCCCGCGCAGCGTCACGTCGCGCGTCGACCAGGCCTGCTGAGCAACGCTCGCTGGAGCGCTGCCCTCACGCGGGGAACGGCGTGCGGACCGATGCGTCGACGACCGTGGTGGCATCGACGGCGATGGTGCCTTCCGCCGCGACGGTCACCTTGAAGTGCTTCAGCGGATCGATGGCGGGGCCGTGGATGGCCTGGCCGGTGGGCGAGAACATCGAGCCGTGGCATCCGCAGGAGATGCCCGATGCGCTGAACGTGCCGTAGTTGGTGAGGTCGCACTGGTTGTGCGTGCACGTCGAGGTCATCGCATACAAGCCGCCGGCATCGCGCCCGAGGAGAACGCCTGGCCTCACGACCCCGACGAAACCGACTGCGACGTCGCGCGCATTCGCGGGCGCCATCGGCCTCGGGCCGGCGCCCGAGCCTTCATCGCTCGAGCATGCGAGCGGGACGAGGGGGAGCGCTCCCGCGGTCATGGTCGCGCCAAGCATCGTGAGGAACCTGCGTCGTCCGGGGATCACGTGACGACTCTATCGGGGCTCCGACCATCTCTCCAGCGCTTCGACAGCACTTCGACAGCACTTCGACAGCGCTTCGAGGGCCGAGGCGTCGAGCGACGTCACAGCCGCTCGAAACGAACGTGGGGATCGAGGAGGTAGCCGTCGTCGCGGGTCACGAGGGCATCGGCCAGCCCGAGCGCGCGGATCCGCCGGATGATCGAGTAGACGCGCAGCATGCCCGACTCATGGCGAACGCGCTCGCCCGGCCAGCCCGCAGCGAGCAGCGCGCTCGCCGAGAGCGCCGTGCCGGGCTCCGCGAGCCGCCGCGTGACGAGCGCGTCGAGCACCTGGCGCAGCGCACCGTGACGCGCCAGATCGATCGCCTCGCCGTCCGGCGGCCTAAGCGAGCGCGCGTCGGCACCGACGAGCCACGCGGCGCGCGTCGAAGCGTTCGCATCCGCCGGAGCCGGCGAGGTACCCGCCGCCGGAGTGTCCGCCGCCTCCAGGGCCGCGAGCTGGAACCGCGCCACCGACTCACGCCACAGCCGCCCGCTCGCATGGTGCGTATCGGCCGTCGCTTTCAATCGGGCGCTGCGTTCCGCGCGCGATCCTTCGGCGAGCACGCCATCGGACGCGCCATCGTTCTCGATCTCGCTCGGGAGCTCGAGTCCCACCACGGCCGCCACCTCGCGCACCTTCTCGCGACGGAGCGCATCGCGCGCCATGACATGCAGCGCGTACGCGTTCTCGAGATCGCTCTCGCCTTCGAGACGCGTCCCGGCGAGGCAACGCAAGAGGCCGCGCGCCACCAGTGCGTCAGCCTCGCCGCGCACGTTGCCGTGCTGGCGATGGAACGCGAGCGCCGTCTCGATGGGACCGAGCGCGCCCGCGGCGTCGCCGAGTGCGACGCGCGCCCAGCCCAGGCTTCGCTGGATGTCCGCTTCGTCGTCGAGGCGGGCAGCGGTCGCGATCGCGAGGGCCTCGACGAGCAGCGCCTCGGCGCTGGCGGCGGCGCCCACCTCTAGGATCACCTTCGCCTCGACGAGGCGCGCGCGCACGCGAAGGTCGTCGTCACCGCTCACATCGGCGGCGACGCATGCCTCTCGAAAGATCCCCCCGCGCAGATCGAGCGCGTTGCGTAGCAGCACGACGTCGCCAAGCGCGATGACCGCGCGCGCCGCGAGCGCTGGATCTGCCGCTTTTTGCCGCTCGAACGCGCGCAGTAGCTCCGGAAGGTCGGCCTCGATGGCATCGAGCGCGTCTCCCGCAGACGCGCCGTAGAGGCTCGCGCCCGCGGTCTCGGCACGTCCCACGTAGAGCCGCGCGTGACGCAGCTCGAGCGCCTCACGCTCGCGCGCATCCATCGCGGCGAGCGTGAGGCGCGCAAAGGCGCGCACCGAGCGAAGCATCGTGAGGCGTACGGCACCGTCGCTCTCCACCGAAGCAAGCAGCGATTTCCTGAGCAGTGCCTCGATCACGTCGACGGGATCGCCATCGAGAAGCGGCGCCACCACGGCCTCGAAGGCCTCGACCGTGACCGCGCCCTCGAAGGCTCCCGACGCCGAGAACGCGCGCGACTCGTCGGCGTCGAGCCTCGCGACCGACCACGCGATGGTGGCCGACAGCGTCGCGTGACGTGCCGCGACGTCGCGCCGATCGGTCTTCAGCAGCCGGAAGCGCTCCTCGATCCGCGCGAGCAGATCGCCGGGCGGCACCAGCTTGCTCCGGCGGGCGGCGAGCTCGATGGCCAACGGCAGCCCGTCGAGCTGCTCCACGAGCGCGGTGAGCTCGTCCTGGCTCCACGAGCCGCCGTCGGCGCTCTGCTCGAAGAGCGCGCGTGCCGACGTCGCATCGAGCGGCCCCAGCTCCTCACGGTGCTCCCCCGCGATGCCGAGGGCCTCCCGCGACGTGACCAGGAAGCGGAGCCCTGCGCTGACCTCGAGACAGGCCGGGATCAGCGTCGCCACCGCTGCCACGACGCCGTCCACGTCGTCGAGCACCACGAGCAACGGCGGCTCCTGTGGCGCGGCGGCGTGCGAGGCGGCGAGGCGGCGAGCGAGCGTCTCGACGGCAGCGCGTCCGCGCGACGTGGGAGCTGCGACCCCCGCGGCACGCGCCACGGTCTTCACGAGCATCGCCTCGT
Source organism: Polyangiaceae bacterium (assembly GCA_043742085.1). Lineage (GTDB taxonomy): Bacteria > Myxococcota_A > Polyangia > Polyangiales > Polyangiaceae > Labilithrix. Next base: position 1,305 of record JAYTZB010000469.1, on the reverse strand, counting down.
CCGTCACGTCGCCGAGCTCGCAGAGGACGACGTCGGCAGCGCCTCCGGCAGCGAGCCGCCGGCCCACCTCGCGAGCGACGCGTGACTTCCCGATGCCACCCGCGCCGGTGAACGTCACCACGCGCGACCCGCCGCGCAGGAGCGATTCCACGGCCGCGCATGGCCCCTCGCGACCGAGCAGAGGCTCCGGCGAGAGCCCGATGCTCGTGAGGAGCGAGCGGCGCCGGGTCATGAAGCGATGCTACGCCGTCGCCTCGCGCGTGGCACGGAGACGCCAGGCGATCCGTTCCTCTAGGGCGGTCGCCTCGATGCCGAGCGTGGCCGCGGAAGCCAGCAGCAGCGCGCGCTCCTGCGGGTCGACGCGCCCGTCGACGACGGCGGCCTCGACGAGCAGCGCCATGACGCGCGATTGCACGTCGGGCGCGAGCGCTCGGAGCGTGGTCGTCGTACGGCCGAAGTCGTTCTCGGAGAGCACCGCAGGTTCACGCGCAGGGAGCCCGAAGCGCTCCACGATCCGTCGCAGGAACTCGCGCTCGGTGTCGTCGACCACGCCGTCGGCGGCGATGACGGCCTCGATCAGCTGACAGATCTTGTTGCGCTCCTCGACGTCCATGGCGCCAGGATACCCTGCTTGCGACGCCGCTAGTGCGAAGGCTTCGGCGCGACGACGCGCGCCTCCACGTGGGTGCCATTGCGCAGGTCCTCCGACCCGCGCTTCGCGACCACGTCGTCCGGTTGCAGCGCGCCGAAGACCTCGACGAGATCGCCTTGCGTGATGCCGCGCTGGACCGGCACCTGCTCGACGGTGCCGTCCTTCACGCGCGCGACGAACGTGCGTTCGGTCGACTGCACGATCGATGAGGGCGGCACGAAGATCGAGGGGGCCGCGCGCTTCACGGGCCACACCACGGCCGCGAACATTCCGGGCGCAAGCCGGCCGTCGGTGTTGTCGACGTCGAGCTCCACGGGCATCGAGCGGGTCTTCGTATCCATCGATCCGGACACGCGCTTCGTGATGCCGCTGAACTTCACGCCCGGGAACGACCGCACGGAAAACGAAGCGGTGACACCATCCGCGATGCCGCCGACCAAGCTCTCCGGGACCGCGACGGTGAGGCGCAGCTTGCGGAGCTGCTCGAGGCGCAGCAGCGGGGTCGCCGCGCTCCCGGCTTGCGGTCCGACCAGCGCGCCCGGGTGCACGCTCCGCTCCACCACCGTTGCCTCGAAGGGCGCTGTCAGGGCGAGGTACTGCTCCATCGCCCGCACGGAATCGAGGCGTCCTTGGTCGGCTTGCATGGCGGCCTC
>JAYTZB010000468.1:0-6258 GCA_043742085.1 Polyangiaceae bacterium | reverse complement strand
GCGGGCGACGACGCGCCGGCGCTGCTCGCGAAGGAACCGCGTTCGCGGCGTACCGGGTAGCGCCGCACGCTCACCGACGCGGTCGGCGCGCTCGCGGAGGTCCTTCGCCGTGGGCAACGAGACCGCGCCGAACGCGCCGGGCGTCTTCTTCGCCGAGATCGAAGGTCCTGCTACCGCGGGCGGAGCAGGACGGGGCTGCACGCGCTCGGCCACCCGAGAATGCTACCAGCGAAGCGTTCCGGTGCGCGCGACGTCGGACGAGCTCTTGCCGAGGTCCGTGAAGAGCAGGATCACGGCCGTGGCCCCGCTCAGGATGGCCACCGTGAGCGCCACGTCGGCGGCGGTGCGGAACGTGATCCCCTCCGATCGTGCGCTCCGGTCCTGAAAACGCCCGCTCGTGGGGTCGCCGTACTCGGTCGAGAGCGTCTTGGCGCGGAGGGCGGTGATGCCTCCCGTGATGAGCGCCGCGCCGGCAAGCCCCGCGAGGGACCAGCCCACGATCGCCCTCGGCTGCGGGCCGGTCGCGACGGGCGGCGGCTTCTTCGTGGTGTCGGCGGCGGCGAGCGTGATGGTGGCGACCGCCTCGCCGCGCGCGGCGATGTCGACGTCGCGCCTCGCCGCCGTGAAGCCCTCGGCCTCGACGGCCACCACATGACGGCCCGGCTTGGCGCGAACCTCCGCGACGACGCCGGATGCGCTCGGATCGGCGCCGCGCACCGTCTCGACGGCCTTGCCGTCCACGGCGACGCGCGCCGACGGCGGCGAGACTACGACGCGCAGCGTCCCGATCTTCGTACGCGCCTCGGCGAGCGCCTCACGCGCGCCCGCCAGCTCGTCGGGGGCCGCTCCCACGTCCTCGCTGAGGAAGCGCACGAGGTCCTGCTCGGCACGGACGGGGTCATCGGTACGGAGCCGCGCGATGCCGAGGTTGAGGAGGATGCTCGGATGCGGATAGAGCGACCACGCCGCCTCGAACGACGCGCGCGCGGAGGGCCAGTCGGCCGCGCGAAGCTGCGCGACGCCCTTGCGGAAGGCCGCGCGCGATTTCTCGCGTGACTCGGCGTCGGCGGTGATGGGCGGCTCGTCGGCGCGGGCCACGCGAACGATCGACGCCGAGGTCACGTACGCGACGAAGGCCATGATCAACACGAGGCGCGAGCGGCGCAGGAGCGACATGCCAGAGAACAACACGCCAGAGAACATGAACGGGGCGATTCTCAGTAGCGAGGCTGCGAAGTGATGTGCGGGGCGCTGGTCCTGGGAGCCGTTCCCGGCCTGCGAATGCGCGGTGTGGTCCTTCGCGGAGCCAGGACCGCCGAGCCCGCCGCGCCGGTGCCGGCACCGCTGGAGCCGCTCGCGAGCGCCGCGCTGGCCGTCGTCGCGGTGTCGCTCGGCGGGTCATCCATGTCGAGCGTCGTGCTTGCCGCGGGGTCGGTCTCGATCACGGCATTGTCTTCCGGCGACGCGCTCGTGCTCGGCGACGCGCTCACGCTCGTCGACGCGCTGGCGCTCCCGCCCGCGCTCGCCCTCGGTCCCGCCACATCCGGTCCGCGCGCGAAGAAGGCCGCCACGCAGATGATGCCCGCCACGAGCGCGCACGCCGCGAGCGCGAACGCGACACGTCCGCTCCCGCCCTTGCGCAACGAGATCCCCTGCGTGAGCGCGGTCTGCGTGGGATGCGCCTCGACCGGGATCAGCGCCTCACCGTGCTTGGTCGGTGCGTGCTCGCCGATCGGCACGTGCACGGTGGTGGGCGCGTCGTGCGGGTCATGGGCGCTGTCGTCGGCGAGCGGCGGCGGTGAAGGCGCCGACGCGACGTCCGGCGCGCCGAGCTTGCGCCAGGCCTTGAGGAGATCCTGCGCCGACGCGAAGCGGTTCTTGGGATCGCGGACGAGTGCCTTCGCGACGAGCGCGTCGAGCCCGCCCGGCGTGGGCACACGCGAGCAATCGCGGAGGCGGGCGGGATCGTTCTCGAGCTTGCTCGCGAGGATCGCCATCTGGCTCGGTCCGTCGTGCGGGAGGCGACCGCACAGCATCTCGAACACGAGGACACCGAACGCGTAGAGATCGGCGCGGTCGTCGACCTTGGAGGCGCCCCGGATCTGCTCCGGCGCCATGTACGCGACGGTGCCGATCGACTCGCCTGTGCCAGTGAGGTGCTCGGTGTCGACGGTGTCCGTCTTGCAGACGCCGAAGTCGAGCACCATCGCGCGCACGCGTCCGCCCTTGAGCGCGAGGAAGATGTTGCTCGGCTTGATGTCGCGATGCACGACGCCCGCCGTGTGCGCGTCGATGAGCCCGCGCAGCACGTCCTCGCCGATCTGCACGACCTCGGTCCACGGCAGCGGGCCCTTGTCCCGCATGTGCTGCGAGAGCGACTCGCCGACGAGGCGCTCCATGACGAGGAACATCTCGCGCTCGCCGTTCACGCCGGGATCGGTGTTGGCGACCTCCAGCACGCGCGGCACGTACTCGCTGCGGATGCGCGCCGCCGCCTCGGCCTCGCGATGGAGCCGGGCCATGAGCGTCTCGTCGAAGAGGAGCCGGCTCACGACCTTGATGGCGACCGGCGGTCCGGGATGCAACGTACCGACGTCGGACGCAGAGAACACGTGTCCCATGCCGCCTCGACCGATGAGCGCGTCGATGCGGTACTTGTTCTGCGAGCCTTGCAGGATATCGCCCGGTTTTACCGCCAAAGTTGACTGCAGTGTACCACGCGGACCGTTACGGCCCCATGCCTCGCAGCTCTCGTTTCAGCACTTTTCCCGTGGGATTTCTCGGTAATGCGTCGACGAAGACGTAGTCGCGCGGCACCTTCGCCCCGGCCAGCCGCTCGCGCACGAACGCCTTGAGCTCCCCCTCGTCGAGGCTCGAGCCGGGCTTCCGGACGACGAACGCGCGCACGCGCTCGCCCCACTCGCGATCGGGCACACCGACCACGGCACACTCGGCGACGTCGGGATGCTGCTCGAGCGCGCCCTCGACCTCCGCGGGATACACGTTCACCCCGCCCGAGATCACCATGTCGCGCTTCCGGCCCTCGATGAAGTAGTGCCCCGACACGTCGGCGCGCGCGAGGTCGCCGACGCTGAAGAAGCCGTCGTTCATGCTCTGCTCGGTGGCGGCGCTGTCGTTGTGATAGCCGGCGACGAGCATCTTGTTCTTCACGTAGAGCTCGCCGACCAGGCCCGGCTTCACCTCGCGGCCGTCCTCGCCGAGGAGGCGAATCTCGTTGCCGGGCAGAGCGTGTCCGATGGTGCCGGGCGCAGCGCGGAGATCGGCGGGCTTCGCGAGGGTGACGAGCCCCGTTTCGGTCGCGCCGTAGAAGTTGAAGAGGACGTCACCGAACGCATCCATGAAGTCGGTCGCGAGCGGCGCGGGCAGCGGCGCGCCGCCGGAGAAGACGGCGCGCAGCGTTCGCGCGTCGTACTTCTTCCGCGTGGCGAGCGGCAGCTCGAGAACGCGATGGAGCATGGTCGGAACGACCGCCGTGGTGGTGACGGAATGGCGCTCGATGAGGTCGAGGAAGGGCTCGGGCTTGAACTCGTCCATCAGCACGATGGTCTGTCCGAGGATGGCCGAGATGGCCATGAAGCCGTAGGCCGTCGAGTGGTAGAGCGGGCACGCCACGAGGTGGATGTCGTCGACGCGCATTGGCGTCTCGTTGATGAAGCGAAACATCGCTTGCATCGTGTCCTTGGGAAACTTGCGGACTGCACCCTTCGGCTTGCCGGTGGTGCCCGAGGTGTAGATGACGACCGCGGCGTCCTCGTCGTTGGCAGGATCGAGGCCCTTTCGGCGGCTCGCGCGAGGGGCCGCATCCTCGTAGAGCGTGTCGAGCGCGATGGCGCGCACCGGGCCCTTGGTGTTGCCCGTATCGCCGACCACGAAGACGTTCTCGAGGAAGTGCGCCGGGAGCTCGTCCTTCGCCTGCTCGATGGTCGCGAGCAGCTCGGGCTCGGTGACGATGCCGCGCGCGCCGGAGTGATTGGCGAGGTAGACGAGCTCCTTGGGCGTCGAGCGCCACGAGATGCTCACCGCGGCGGCGCCGGCGCGAGCCGCGGCAGCGCCGACCTCGATGAACTCCTGGCGGTTCCGCATCATCATGATGATGCTTGTTTTGCGGCCGATTCCGCGACGCACGAGGCCTCCGGAGAGGCGGTCGATGCGCTCGTCGAGCTCGCCCCAGCTCGTGACGCGCCCTCGCCAGATCAGCGCCGGCTTGCTCGGCGTGTTCCGCGCATTGACGCGATAGATCAGCGACGGGTTCTGCGAGCCGCTCGCGAGCACACGCGCGAGCTCGATCAAGCCCGGCTTCGAGAGCGACCAGAGCATGCCGCTCTGCTGGCTCAAGCGCGCGGAGGTCCGCACGCGCTCGGGCGCTTCGCGGAGGCCGTCGCTGATCGTCTTCAGGCGCGTGCGGAAGACGTTCCACATGCGCTCAATCTATCAGGTATCCTCGCCTTCGATGGCGGAAGCGAAGGACGAGGACCTGCGCCACGCGGACCGCGCGCCCATCACGCTTCGTGTCGAGTACAAGCGCATCAACACGTTCTTCGCCGACTACACGAAGAACATCTCGAAGGGCGGGACGTTCATCCGCACCGCGCGAACGCTCGACGTCGGCACCGAGTTCATGTTCGTCCTCTCGCTCCCCGAGACGGTGCAGCTCGAGCTGAAGGGCGTCGTGAAGTGGGTGGTGTCCGAGGCGGAGGCGACCACCGAGAAGCCCGAAGGCATGGGCATCCAGTTCGTGTTCGCCGATGACGGACAGCGCCAGGCCGTCGAGCAGGTGGTCACCGGGATGATGCACGAGGCCCTCGGGCCGGTGCTCGCGAACAAGCTGCTACGCGGCTCCTGACGCTTTACCGCCTCGCCGCGCGGCCCTACGTTTGGGGCATGATGACCCGGTCGCTCCCCATCCACGGTCGCGCGCGCGACGCCCAGAGCGCTGCCGCCAGGCCGATCGATCCGTCGCTCGACCTCGAGGACGAGATCGTCCGCCTCAAGAAGGAGCGGAACGCCGTCATCCTCGCGCACTACTACCAGGACAGCGAGATCCAGGAGATCGCCGACTTCATCGGTGACTCGCTGCAGCTCGCGCAGGCCGCGGAGAAGACCACCGCCGACGTCATCTGCTTCGCCGGCGTGCACTTCATGGCCGAGACCGCGAAGATCCTGAACCCCAAGCGCATCGTCGTCGTGCCCGACATGGAAGCGGGCTGCTCGCTCGCTTCGGGTGCGCCCGCCGAGAAGGTGGCAGCGTGGAAGGCGCGTTATCCGGGCGCCGTGCTCGTCAGCTACATCAATTGCTCGGCGGCGGTGAAGGCGCTCTCCGATTACATCGTGACGTCGTCGAACGCGGAGCGAATCGTGTCGTCGATTCCGAAGGAGACCACCATCCTCTTCGCGCCCGACAAGAACCTCGGCGGTTACCTGAACAAGAAGCTCGATCGCAACATGCACCTCTGGCCGGGCACGTGCATCGTGCACGACACGTTCAGCGAGCGAAAGATCACCGGTCTCAAGGAGCGCCACCCGGGTGCGCTCTTGCTTGCGCATCCCGAGTGCGACGACGTGATCCTCAAGATGGCGGACTACGTGGGCTCGACCACGGGCATCCTCAACTTCGCCACCAAGAGCGACAAGCGCGTGTTCATCGTCGCCACCGAGCCCGGCATCCTGCACTCGATGAAGAAGGCGTCACCGGACAAGGAGTTCATCCCGGCGCCGCCCGAGGCCAACTGCGCGTGCAACGAGTGCCCGCACATGAAGAAGAACACCATCGAGAAGGTGTACCTCTCGCTGCGTGACCTGGAGCCTCGCCTCGAGATGGACCCGGCGCTGATGACCGCCGCGCTGGTGCCCATCGAGCGGATGCTGGAGCTCTCGAAGTAGAGCCGTCGACGAGCGCGCGGTCGCTCAGATGTCGGTCATGATCGACGTGACGATGTAGTCGGCCGCGAAGATGGCGACGATGCTCGAGACGACCGCCTTCGCGGTGGCCTCGCCGACGCCGCGCGCGCCACCCGATGCGAAGAAGCCCTTCTTGCAGCAGATGGTGCTGACGATGATGCCGAAGAGCCCCGCCTTCACGAGCAGCATCTGGACGTCAGCCCACTTCACGAAGGTCTGGATCTTGTCGAAGAAGACGCCGGGGTCGATCTGCTGCCATACGACGGCGACCACCCACGAGCCGAACATGCCGGCGATCGCGAAGCACATCGCGAGGAGCGGCAGCACGAGCGTGGTGGC
>JAYTZB010000467.1:0-2494 GCA_043742085.1 Polyangiaceae bacterium | reverse complement strand
TGAAGAAGCCCTTGCCGATGCGCGAGAGGAGACGCGGCGTCCGCACGCGCATCCACGACAAGCCGCTCGCGAACGTGAGGCTGGAAGGGCCGGCGTCCTCGTGACGAGCGACCGGCTCGCTCATGGCGATGGCGGAGCCGTGTCGCTTGCCAGCGACTCGAGCGCGAGCTTCAGGCGGACGCGGTCCTCGTCGGACAGCGTGCGCGGCTGCGCGTCGTCGAGCGCCTTGGCCTCTGCGAGCCACACGCCGGCGGCCGCGCGATCCCCGAGCGAGTGATGGACGAGACCGCGATAGAGCGCGTACTCCGCGCGGCGCTCGTTGCTCCACGAGCGGCTGTCGGTCTCGAGGAGCACGAGCTCATTCTTTGCCTCGGCGATGCGGCCCTTGCGGAAGTCGGCCTTCGCGGCGCCGAGGCTGCCGGAGCAGCCGCCGAGCACGAGCAGCGAGAGCGCGATGGCCGCAGCCACCTTGCGGTGCACCGCGCGCATGGTCAGGGGACCTTGTCGGTGCGAACGCGCTTCACGCGACGGCCCGTGATGCGGAGGAGATCCTCGAGCGTCGCCCCCTCGTCGGCCGCGCCGGCCAGGTGATCCTCGTCGTCGGGGAGGAGCGGCTCGGTGGCCGGGGCCTCGGGCATCTTCGCGCTGTGCTCCCAGCGCTCGGCGAGGGCGCGCGCGAGCTTCACCAGGAGCGGCCGCGTCGTCTCGCGGTCCTTCGCGGAGAGGACCACCGAGTCGGGAAACTTCTTCTGGAGCAGCTTCCGCGCGAAGGGCGCGATCGTGTCCGACTTGTTGAACACCACGATGCGCGGGATCGCGTCGAGCTCGAGCTCGGCGAGGACCTTCTCCGTGGTGTCCATGTGCTCGTCGCGCGCGTCGTCTCCGGCGTCGACGACGTGGAGGAGGAGATCGGCATCGGCCGCCTCCTCGAATGTGGCGCGGAAGGCCGCGAAGAGATCCTTCGGCAAGCTGCGGATGAAGCCCACCGTGTCGGTGATGACCACCTCACGATCGCCGTAGCCTGCCCAGCCCACCTTGAGATGGCGGGAGCGCGTATCGAGCGTAGCGAAGAGCTTGTCCTCGACCAGCACGTCGGAGCCGGTGAGCGTGTTGAGGAGCGTGCTCTTGCCGGCGTTGGTGTAGCCGACGACGGCGATGGTGGGGACGCCGGTGCGCGCACGCTTGGCGCGGCGCTGCTCACGCTGGCGAACGAGCTTCTTCAGCTGCGCTTCGAGGTGGCTCACGCGCTCCTTCGCGCGACGACGACCGATCTCCAGCTTGGTCTCGCCAGGACCGCGACCGCCGATGCCACCGGTGAGGCGCGAGAGCGAGTCGTCCTTCAGGCCGAGCCGCGGCATGTTGTATTTCAGCTGCGCGAGCTCGACCTGCAGCTTGCCGTCGGTGCTCTCGGCGCGCTGCGCGAAGATGTCGAGAATCAGCTGCGTGCGGTCGATGACCTTGAGATCGCTCTCCTTCGCGATGGCGGAGGACTGCACCGGCGTGAGGTCACGGTCGAAGATCAGGACCTGCGCGTCGAGCTGCATGGCGCGGACGATGACGTCGTCGAGCTTGCCCTTGCCGAGCACGTGCTTGGGATCGATGCGCTCGCGCACCTGCACGATGGTGTCGACGACCTCCACGCCCGCCGTGTACGCGAGCTCGCGCAGCTCGCGGATGCCCTCCTGCGCGAGGTGGAGCGCATTGCGCTCCGACTTGTCGCCGACGTGCAGGAGGATGGCGCGACCGTCTTTTGCCTGGACGTCGCGGGTGCGCGTCTTTCGCGCGAACTCCGCCTCGAGCCCCGACATCAGCGCGCCGACGTCGACGTCGACCTGCCCCGGCGGAAGCGGGCCCACCTCGCGGTAGGGAACCTCGCCGGGCTCGGCGGGGATATTGTATGCATAGTGCAGCGATCGCACCTCGCCGCGCGGGCTGATCTGGATGGCGCAGACCAGATCGAGCCGGAGGCGAACGAGGTCGACGAGATCGTCACGCGTCAGCGCTTCGCCGCGCACGTGCGTGTGCACGAGGCGGAGGCCCCGGAACCGCCCCTCGGCCGCGCGAAGGCGTCCGATGTCCGGCAGCATCAGCTTGCCGGCATCGCCGACGATCACGTAATCGACCTGACCGGATCGATGCACGAGCACGCCGACCTGGCGTCCCGTCTCGACGCTGGCCTCGACCAGCGAGCGTGTCAGCTCCGGCGTGGCGATGTCGGTCGCGGGGACGCGCCGGCGGTAGATCCGCTCGAGCGTCTTCGTCGCGGAGGGCGAGAGACCAGTGGTGTTGCCGTGGAGTTGGATGAGCCGACCGTACGCCGGCGTGGGACCTTATCAAGGCCTTTCGCCCGGAAAAGCTCCGATCGGGGCCGGTCTACGGGCCGGTCGTGCACGTCGAGGTCAGCGCCGGCTGCGCCCAGCTGAGCAAGCCCGGAATGCGCGGGTAGTAGGTCGTGAACGAGTAACACATCTCGTCGGACGTCTTTTCGCCGAAG
>JAYTZB010000466.1:0-5894 GCA_043742085.1 Polyangiaceae bacterium | reverse complement strand
TGCAAGGGCGGCGCCGCCGACACGGGCGCGTTCTGCGCCGACCCGGATCAGACATGCAAGAAGGCCGCGACCGACGACTGGACGGCAACCGTGAGCGCCGCCGGCGAAGTGAGCTGCCAATGAGCCCGGGGCCGAGCGCTCGTCTATGGGTCACGGTGGCCGCGGGCGTCGTCGTGGGTGTGACGGCTCCAATCCTATTCGTCCTGACGGAGTGCGTGTTCCGATTCCGAGGTCTCGAGAAGGGCAAGGTCGTGGCGCTCGCCACGATGTTGGTCAGCGCGATGCCGCTCATATTTCGAGCGATTCATCGCGCAAGAGGCGGAAAAGCGGACAGCGGCGCACGGTGGGTGTGGGACGTCGCAATCCTGGGGGTCGGCGCGCTCCTCTTCCTATTCATGCGCGCCTCGTCGCCGTACGTCATCTACGACGAGTGCGGCCTCAGCGGAGAGCTGTGCACGGAAGGCCGCAGCTATCCCGATGAGCCCGGCCGATGACTCCCCGCCATCGCCGCCAGCCACCACGCCCCCGCCTACGCGATGACACCCGAGGTGCCGTCTACGTCGAGTTCCTCATCGCGTTCATGCCGGTGTTCGTGTTCTTCCTCTGCCTGCTGCAGCTCGCGCTGCTCTTCTCGGCGAAGCTTCTCGTGGAGCACTCGGCGACGGAGGGCGCACGAGCGGCCGCGGTCGTGTTCGGTGACGAGCCCGGGCCCTACAACGAGGCGAATGCGCAGGCCAACGTATACTCGAAGGAGCGGCGCAAGATCGTGCGCGGCGCGATACTCATCGCGCTCGCACCGATGATCCTGGACGACACCGTGGCCTCCGTGGGTGTCGGTTACCCGGACGTGGCCGGCGGCAAGAGCCCACCAAACGACACGCCGATCACCGCGCGCACCGGCGACGCCATGATTCGCGTGCATGTCGACGCATTCGTCATCTGCAAGATTGCAATTGCCAATGTCATCGTGTGCGACCGACTGGGTAATTCGGCACTACGCATCAAGAACATCCCTGCGGAGTCGGCATATCCCTACCAGGGAGCGAATTATGTCTACGAGCCGTGATCCCCAGTCTTCTCTACTGACCGACGACCGCGGGGCGGTCATGGTCATGGGCATCTTCATGTGCTCGTGCCTGGTCGGAGCGCTCTGGTACCTCGCCGGGATCGGCGATGCCATCCTCTACCGCGAGCGCCTTCAGGAGGCAGCGGACGCGGTCGCGTTCAGCGACGCCGCGCTGCACGCGAGGGGTATGAACCTGCTCGTGCTGATCAACCTCATCATGGCGTGCGTCCTCGGGATCCGCGTAGCGCTGCGTACCGCGAAGATCGTCCTCGTGATCGCGTCCGCGGTGTTCGCCGCGGCAAGCGTCTTCAATCCGCCCCTCGCTGCGGTGGCGGGCGCCACGAGCTCCGCTGCCGAGGTGCTCCAGAGCGTCGGCGGAGAGCTAGACCCCGCTATCGACGTCGCACTGCAGGGGCTCAACGGTGCGCAGGACGGGATCGCGCAAGCAACGCCAATCCTCGCGGCAACCGCCGCACGCGAGTCGGTCGGTGAGCTTTACAAGCCGACGGCGGCGCAGACGTCGACGCAGGAGCTCGCAGGTCTCGGCAGTCCACTTCCCGTCGAGCATGTGAATCCGACAGTCCTCTGCAAGCATGCCGCAGCCTCGCTCCCCGACTTCACGAAGTGGCTCCTGAAACAGACACCGCTCGGTGCGCTTGCCGCGCCCTTGGGGTTCGTCACGCCGATCATGGTCGCGCTGGCCGGAGCAGATCCCGACGGCTTCTGCGGCCTCGACTCCAGCGGCGGCGGCGGCGGCGGCGGCGGGAACGGGAACGGGAACGGGAACGGCGCTAGCCCGAACGGCAGCAAGACCGCGCCTGCCATCGACGCCGAGCTCGACAAGAACGCAGCCTTGATCTGCAGCAGCCTCGACCTCGGAAAGACCGAAGACGCGTTCACCAAGAAGGAAGCGGAGTGGTTGACCGAATGCGCGAAGGCGGGCGTGGGCTGTCAAAGCCGCGATCCCCAGACGGGGACGCCGCTGAAGTCGGGCACACAGAGCGGTGGGACGTCGATGGCCCGCCCCGACAAGCAGGACGAGCAGTTCGTCCTCGACGAGCTGCGCCTCGAGCGCGACCAAGATCTCCGGACGCTGCAGGAGCTGACGCTCCACAGCGCCGAGTTCATCCGCGATCCCTCGAAGTGTATTCCGATCGAGAAGGCCGATCTCCAACAGCGTCAGGCGGAGCAGCAGCAGCTCCTTCAGCGTCAGCCCAAACGGCCTCCCTCGAGCCAGAATCAGCCTTCCCAGCAGGCCCAGAACAACAACAACGGGTCCTCTTCCTCGGGAACGACGGCGTCCATGGCCGTCATCGCGGCGTGGCACAACGGCGTGAGGGAGGCGCAGGTCATCGGCGGCGCCGTGGGCGATGCCAGCTTGCTCCAACGCTCGGGCAACCTCGTTCGCATCGCGACATTGCCGACGAAGACGCCGCAGGTCTCTGCCCCGGACGCGGCGTCCATCCCAGCCATGGCTCAAGCAGAGTTCTTCTACGACTGCAGCGGTGCCTGGAGCTCGTGCAACGCGGACGAAGACGCGATGTGGAACTTCCGATGGCGTGCTCGCCTGCGGCGTTTCAATCAGCCCTTCGACTCGACGCTCGTCGGGTTCCTACCGCCGCTCGTGACGACCCCTCCGCGACTGAGCCCTGACGCGTTCGCCGACAAGCTCGGGCAGGACGCGATCGGCAACAACACCTTCGACCCCAACGCCGCTCTCCGGCACGACCTCGCCAACTCGCTCAACGACAGCAGCACGCACACGCATGGCGTGCACTGAGGCCTCCTTGAAAAAGCATCCATCCCGGCGAAACCAGCGCGGCGCCATCTTCGTGGAGTCCATCATCGTGGTGGTCTTCTTCACGCTCTGCTTTCTCGGAGTTGTGTTCTTCCGCGAGCTCTACGTGAAGAAGATGCACGTCCAGCGGCTCGCCCGGGCGAGCGCGATGGGACACGCGATGAGCGCGTGCAAATCCGATATCAAAGCTGGGCTCGAGGACGACCTGACGAAGGACACCGACCAACCGCCAAGCCCGGAGCGAACTCCCGGCAAACCGACGCCTGCTGGCAACCAGACCGGGAAGACGAAAGAAGCCCTCGATAAGTTCGACGAGACGACGGGCGGCGCGCCGCTGGACGAGGTGACGAAGATCACGCTCACGTCGACGGCGAGTGCATCGGACAAGAAGGACCCCACGTCGCCGGGTCAAACGTTCGAGAGCCACGTCACGGGGCAGTCCTTCGTGACGTGCGGCGATCCGGTCTCGGATGGTGACATCGGACAGGTGTTCTCCCGCATCGGGGCGGTCTTCGAGTCGTTCTTCTGATCGAGCTCGCGGAATGCACGCAACTGTTCCATCCAGCCGGCCGATCCAGCATCACGATGTCCCTCTGGCACAAATGGTTTCACCGCTGCCTTCACGCGCTCCTGCCGAGCGCGAGATCGCTGCGGATGGCGGCGTACGCAACCTTCGCGTTCGGCGTGCTCGCGGTAGCCGCGAGCCGCTCGGTGTACGCGGATGCGCGCGAGATGGGCCTGGGCGTCGGACACCAGCTCGCGAAGCTCGAGGATCTGACAGGGGGCGCGCAGCTGATCCGGGTCAATGGCGCCGAGCTCCACCGCGCCAGCGCCCGCACGACACAGTCGGCGGACCAGGTGCTCGATCGCTACGAGACGATCTGTCGCGAGAACCCCGGCGCCATCGGTCACGCGATGAACGACATTCCGAGCGCCCTCGCCGAGCGCATCGACGGCGAGGCAGGCCCGAACGTCCGCACCTCGGTGCTACGCAGCGAATCGGACGGACGCGGCGTGGTCGTCTGCTTCGTCGATGGGCCCGACGACAGGGCCGCTCCCTTCCTCGAGCGCATGCGCGCCCTCGCCGACACCGGCGACCTCTCGAAGCTCGGTCACTTTCGCTACGTGTTCGTCGAGCCCTCGAAGGGACCGCGCGGTGGCACGCACGTGATCACGTTCTGGTCCGACGGCGAGCTGAATCTGAAGAAGATGTTCCCCGCAAGCGGCGACGCGCCCGGCACCGACTCCGTGCTCGCACCTCGCCCCGTCGGCAGCCGTCGCACGCTCGCGGCTTCGGTCGAAGGCTACCCGGCCTCGGTCCGCATCTACGAGTCGCTAGCGACGCGTGAATCCATCGAGCGCATGTACGACGAGACGATGCGCGCCAACGGCTTCACCAAGGTGGTGGGCGCGGACGGACGACGTGGCGTCGCGTACATCCGCGGCGACAACGCGGAGATCTTCGTGTCGTTCACGGCTGTGGACAAGCGTACCGCCGTGACGATCGTCGAGGCTGCGCCGTCATCGAGCATCGGCGTCCATGGGGAGGCCAAGCAATGAGTCCCCATGAATTTGTCGGCACCGCCCTTGCCGCAATCGCGCTCGCGAGCGCGGGCTGCGGCGCACCCGAGATCGAGGACGCGAAGCTCGCGTACACGGTCGACGTCAACGTGACCAGCGACCCTGACGTCGGGACGGCGGGCGCCGAGCTCGTTTCGGCCGGACAGAAGCTCGCGACGACGGGCGCCGACGGCCGCGCGCACGTCTCGCTCCGGGGCACGGAAGGTGATGCCGTGGAGATCGCCGTCAAGTGCCCGCCGGGCTTTCAGTCGCCGTCCGAGCCCATCGGCGTATCCCTGCGGCGGCTGTCCGCCGGCTCGCGAACGCCGAGCTTCGTCGCGCGCTGCGCGCCGTTGACCCGCACGTTGGTGGTCGGCATACGCGCGGAGAACGGAGCGAACCTACCGGTCACCCATCTGGGCAAAGAGGTCGGACGCACGGACGCGTGGGGCACCGCTCACATCATGCTCAGCGTGAAAGCCAACGAGCAGCTCGCGCTCGTGCTCGACACGAAGTCGGGCGGAGACAAGGCTCCGAAGCTTCGCCCCGAGAGCCCCACGCTCACGTTCGTGGCAAAGGACAGGGACGACTTCGTGACGCTCGAGCAAAAGT
The DNA here is from genome assembly GCA_043742085.1 of Polyangiaceae bacterium. Lineage (GTDB taxonomy): Bacteria > Myxococcota_A > Polyangia > Polyangiales > Polyangiaceae > Labilithrix. The sequence goes on along the minus strand of JAYTZB010000466.1, from coordinate 858 downwards.
TCGAGGTCGAGAAGCCTACCCCCGCGCGCCGGCAGGTAGCGCCGCGTGGCGGACCGACGCGAATCTGAACGCGGCAGGCCGTGCATAGCTCCAAGGCGTCATCGGTCAGAGAGCCCCGTACGAGCGCGAGAGCTCGACCAACTGCGGCGGCGGGAGTCGAGCGTTGCATCGGACGATGCGCGGCACGCCTGCCCCACGTGGACACGACACGAGCTCGGAGGAGGACCCAGCATGCATGGGAATGACTGGAACGGCCTTCAACCCATCACTATTCGTGATAATCTGCGAGCGGCGAAGTCGGTCGAGACTTGCCGACCGATACGGACGTGTTCGTCTTCGCCGTCGGCGGTTCGCGACGACGTGACCTTCGAGGATGAATGGACTTCCCTGATCTGGTGCGTGCGCTCCGCCAAGGTGACATAGCCGAGGTGAACAGCGGAGACACGATGGCGGTCTACGACGTCGTCGTCGGCTATGGGACCGCGAACGCGGCAATCCACCCACTGCTGAAGTCCTTCGAGTCGTGTTTCGATGGCCCTACCGCCGCCGAAGGCTTCACACGGGCCTATCTCGCGGGTGTATGACCCTGCCCCGATTCGTGGACAGTCTCTTTACGCTGCCTTCTTCTCTGTACTCGTCTCTTGATTAAATTTCATCTCGAACTGCATGGGGCTCAGGTACCCGAGGGTCGAGTGGCAACGCGTCCCGTTGTAGAAGACCTCGATGTATTCGAAGATCGCCTCTCGTGCCTCTGCCCTCGTCGCGAAGCGACGCGTGTAGACGCACTCGGTCTTGAGGGTGGCGAAGAAGCTCTCGGCGACGGCGTTGTCCCAGCAGTTGCCCTTGCGGCTCATGCTG
>JAYTZB010000465.1:0-2158 GCA_043742085.1 Polyangiaceae bacterium | reverse complement strand
TCATCCTTCGCCTGAGGGCCTGTGCCTGTCGCTGATCAGCCCCACCAATCTCTACGAGCTCGCGACGAGCAACTACCTCGCCGGCGGCGGCTCCGGGTTTCGCGTCCTCCAACGAAACACCACGCAGTTCGACACGAAGGTCCAGCAGCGCGACGCGCTCATCGACTACATGCGCCAGGGCAAGCCCTGCGGCTACGACCCGGCGACGAACCTCACCGCCGACGGCCTCAAGAACTGCGGCGTCGACGGCGACTGCGGAGACCCCAACTTCGTGTGCTCGTGCCCCGGACACGTCATGGAGAGCGGAAAGCCGCTCGCCTGCACGTCGGTGGGTACCTGCGAGAACGGCGCGGGACGCTGCGTTCGCAAGGACTGCCGCGACCAGGTCGCCGACTTCCACTTCAAGCGCTGCGCGGGTGCGCCCGATCAGCCGGCCTGCCAGGTGCAGGTCGCGTCGTGCCAGCTCGCCGGTGAGGAGTGCAAGCTCCTCTCCTGCATCGACAAGACGATCGGGAGCCTCACCGACAACCGCGTGGAGCTCGTCGGCAAATGAGTCGCCTCACGATGCGGCAATTTCGACTGCGCCTGAAGCCCGCCTTCCTCCTCCTGCTCGCCGCGGTCTGCGCGGTGCTCACGTCGTGCTCGGGTGACGGCTTCGGAAAGCCGCCCAACCCGCCGCGCCTCATCGTCGTGGTCGATCCGACGAACATGGTCGGCACGGTCGACGCGCCGCTCAACCTGCTCATCGACACGCCGCTCACGTTCCACGTCAGCGTCAAGGCGCTTACCAGCACGGGTCTCCCGGACACGACGTTCAACCGCTACGTCCGCATCTCGGCGAAGCCTGGCGCCATCGCCCCGCTCATGGGCCCGGACACCGACGGCCGCAACGTCCTCCTCAAGGCCGGCGAATCGGTCCCGTTCGACGTCAGCGTGACGAACGCCTTCGGCACGACGTACATCCTGGCCGACGATCTCGGCTACACCCCGAAGGACCCGCTCGGCAACCCGCCCCCACAGTGCTCGGACGGGCTCGACAACGACAACGACGGCAAGATCGACTTCCCCGCCGACGAGGGCTGCGCCTTCGCCAACGACGACTCCGAGCAAGGTGGCACGTTCAGCCAGGGCGCGAGCACGCCGATCTTCTTCCGCCTCCCGCGCATCTCGGAGATCCGCGGCCTCAAGTGCGACCCCGCGCTCGGCTGCTCGGGCAATGGCGCCACGCCGTATCCGCGCGAACAGATCAGCGTGGACACCGGCTTCCGCGACAACGCCAACGCGTTCGTGTTCAACACCGTCGTCACGCGCATCTCGGCGGACGGGTTCTACGTCACCGACCTCGACGACCCGAGCGGCACACCGACGAACCCCGGCGGCTTCAACAGCGTCTTCGCGTTCAACTTCAACGCGCCGCCCCAGATGCGCACGTGCGATCGCTTGAAGTCGTACGGCGGAACGGCGAGCGAGTTCTTCGGCTTCACGCAGATCTCCTATCCCACGTGGACGCTCGAGGAATGGGACCCGGCGCAGCGACCCTGCCTCGTGCCCAATCCGGAGCTGCTCAAGCTCTCCTTCCTCAGCAGCACGCCCGATCTGCTCAAGCGCTCGGCGAACCTCGTCCGCGTGGAGACGTCACCCGACGGCGCTCAGCACGTGAAGGTCACGCCGAAGTTCGGCCCCGGCGACGTGCAGAAGAATGCGGCTGGCGCCTATGCCGCCACGCCCGACGCATCGAACTGTGACTTCGATCACAACGGCAAGATCGTCTTCGCGACCGGCGACCCCGAGGGCACCTGCAGCTCGGCGTGCACCGCGGATCCCGAATGCACCGAGTGGTCGAACTGGCTCGCGCGCAGCACGTTCCGTCTCACCGTCAGCGACGCGAACGGCTCGAAGGGCGCCATCCAGGCGAACGCCACGGCGGCGGCGGGCTTCGATCCCGTCGCGATGAAGGGCATCGAGCTCCGCTACGTCGCCGGAACGCTCACGTTCTTCTCCGGCGGCGCACAGTTCACCATCGAGGTCCGCTGCAAGGACGACATCATCGTCAATCTGAAGGAAGCGCCGTTCACCGCGGACAACGTCTGCGCGATGGACAGCGACTGCGATCTCGCGCACGGGCTCCCCGCCGACTTCCACTGTCTCACGCTCGGAG
>JAYTZB010000464.1:0-2033 GCA_043742085.1 Polyangiaceae bacterium | reverse complement strand
GTCGGTTCGTCGGGCTTGTGCTCGGGCGGGGCGGGCTGAATGTTCATGGCGCGAACAAGCAGCAAGGAGCGTGCGCGGGATGTGACCTGGCGCCCTCCTCGAAGAAGCTCGTTCCGCCGCCGCGCAAGAGCCGGTGCCCGTCTGAGCGGCGCACGAGAAAATCCTGTGGCGCACGCCTGCCGCGCGCATCGCACCGCCACGCAGCCGTTGCGCGTGCTTCGAGGAATCAACCGCAGCTCAAGGGACGCATGTTCGCTGCACGCAACCGACCCAGTGGCTTGGAACTTGAACGTGGGCCGGACCCGAGGACGAACCATGACATTTGCAGCAGAGCAGTGCTCCCAACTCCCGGAGCGCGACATGCGAGCGCGCTGCCAGACCGGTATCGGCCACATCCTCGTGTGCCTCGACCGGTCTGCACTCTCCGAAGCGTGTCTTCCCCATGCGGTCGCCATGGCGGCGGTCTTCGATGCGCGGATGACGCTTCTACACGTGATGCAGGGCCCGCACGACGGGGGACCGCAGCCGACGCCGGATCCGCTCGGCTGGGAAATCGCGCGGCAGGAGGCGCAGGCCTACCTCGAACGCTTGAAGGACAGAACCCTTGCGCTCGGTCCGGTGACGCGCACCCTGCTCGCCCAAGGACATCCGGCGGCGCGCATCGCCTCGGTGGCGGCCGAGATTGGCGCAGACCTGACGGTTCTCGGGAGCCACGGCGAGGGCGGTCACGTCAACGGGCTTGGCAGCACCGTACAGCAAGTGCTCGCGATCACGCGTAGCTCCGTCTTCGTCGCGCGCTCGACGGCGACGACGCCAGCGCCGATCACGCCGAAACGGATCCTGGTTCCGCTCGACGGCTCGACGCGGACCGAGTGCGTGCTCCCCATGGCGGCGCGTATCGCGCGGACGCACGGCGCTGAGCTCCTGCTCGTGCACGTGGTGTCCGAACCTGTCCCGAGCACCATCCTCTCGGCCGGAGAGGACCTCGAGCTGGCCCGCGATCTCGCGCGGCGCCTGCAGTCGGGGGCGGAACGTTATCTCAACCAGATCGCAAGCCAGCTGAGGCTCGAGAGCCTGGGCGTGCGCACCGTCGTGCTGCGCGAAACCGATGCGCGACAATCGCTCGTCGAGCTCTCCGAACGAGAGCACGTCGACTTGATGATCGTCGCGGCCCACGGCTCGACCTGCAACCCGGCGCGGGCCTTTGGCACGGTCGCCTCCTACTTGTTGAGCCATGCTCGCCCCGCGCTGCTCGTCATCCAAGACCTGCGTGCGCCCGAGCGCGAGACCGCGGACGACGATCTGGACGAACGGCACGCAGCACCGATCCGTGGAACGCCGCACACCGGCCCGGAGGCGACGTGATCGCCGGGAGCGAAGCGCCGGCGGTAGCCGATGCGGCGTCCTCGACGACCGAGCATGTCGCCCGTGATCTCGCGCTCGAGCAGGGGCGGCTCGAGCGCGCCAAAGGCCGCGCGACCTTATTTGCCGATCTTGCCTCGATCACCGGAGTCCTCGACGCCGTCCACGCGCACTGGGGATCGACGCGCTCCGAGGAGCCCGCACACCGGAAGGCCTCGGAGTGGTTTCTCGACAACGAGTACCTGTTCCGACGCGCCCTCCGGCAGGTCACCAGCGAGTTCCCCGTCGGATTTCAAAAGCGGCTTCCCTGGCTCGCCGAAGGTCCACACCGAGGGCTACCGCGCGTGGTCGTGCTCGTCCGTCAGTTCTTCAAAAAGACGGCCATCGATTTCGACGCGACTTCGATGCGTTCGTTCTTTGACGCGTACCAGAATCTTGCCCCGCTCACGATCGCAGAGCTGTGGGCAATGCCCACCGTCCTCAGGGCAGGGATCCTCGAGGCGCTCGCCCGGTTTCTCGCGGAGCTTTGTCCGAGTGCTCTCACCCTGGAACCACATCCTGAGGAGACCATTGATGTCGACCCGGCGACGGGTGTGGAACGTGCGGTGCGCGCTCTACGGCTCCTCGCCGAGATCGACTGGAAGACGTTCTTCGAGCAGTCGAGCCGTGTT
>JAYTZB010000463.1:0-4917 GCA_043742085.1 Polyangiaceae bacterium | reverse complement strand
CGCGAACGATGCCGGCGCACCGAAGCGACGCAGCTCGAGCTCGAGGCGGCGGAACGCGATCACGCTCGCGGCTTCGAGGTGGGCGGCACGTGCAAAATGTGCGGCGACGCCGCTCATGCTCGACGGCGGGACGCCCGGGACGGACAGCCCGGCCGGCCGACGGCCGCATACCCCGTTGTTCAGGGACTCGTCCGTGGCGACCAGCGTCGTCGTGGCGTCCTTCGCGACCACGTACCGATGGCGGTAGGGAATCAAGCCGCCGCAGGTGGTGCTGACGAGCAGTATCTCCCAGGAGCCGTCGGCGTTTCTCCGGTAGCCGCTCTTGCGGGGCATGGTGGTGCAGACGAACCGCTGGCCCTGCGCCTGGAGGACGAGGCGTGCTTCCTCGAGGCTGTCGACGGTACCGAGGAAGGCCGCCACCGCTGCCGGCGTGCGCAGCGCGCCGACCTCGTCGCCGCGCGAGTAGACGAGGATCTGCCTCACCTCGGCGGTGGTACCCGGACCGATCGGATCGTCTGCGAGCCAACCGTCGCTGGCGCTCGTGGGCGCAAGCGCAGCGAGCGCGTCCACGCACGCACCGTGATTCGTGGCGGCAGCGCATGCCGTGCCGTTGGCAACGCTCTTGATGGTCGCCCCTTGCGACGCCATGGACGGCGACAGCGTCCACCCCTGGTTGCGGAGCTCGACGTAGTCCACGGCAGCGACGGGCGTGAGCTGCTCGAGAATGCTCGGCAGAGGCGCATCGCAGGCGAAGGTGTCTTCGTCGGCGAAGGGCGCTTTTGCCGCGTCGACATCGGTCGCCACGTCGGGTGAAGCATCCACGGCGCCGCCGTCGACCGGCGCCACGGCGGCGTTCTCCTGCGCACCACAGGCGTAGCCGCCAGCGCCAACCGTCGACGCGAGCGCAACGCCCACGATCCGACGCACCACGTCGTTCAGAGCGAGCTTACGCATGGGTGAACCGTAGCAAGCGTCGCCCGGGCGTCGAGGCTCACTTCGCGCGGGTCACTCCGCGCGGAAAGTAAGCGTGAGCGGCGATGTCTTGCGGGCTTCCACCTTCAGCTTCGACGTCTGTCGCCCGAAGGCCTCGTGCCAGGCCTCGACCTCGTAATCGCCCTCGGGGATGTTCGTGAAGTCGAACTCGCCCGCAGCGTTCGAGACCGCAAAAAACGGGTGATTCACGACGCCCACGAAGGCCGCCATCCACGGGTGCACGTCACACTTCGCGCGCACCATGACCTCCTCCTTGTCGAAGGTCTTGGCGAGCCGCATGTCCTTGGTCGGCATCATGTCGTTGAACGGCGCGTTCGCGTCCGCGATGGTCCGCACGTTGTGGAGCACTGGATCGCTGTTGAGGAACACCACCGGCTGCCCCACTCGCGCACCGATGACGTGCGGGTGATAGATGCAGCCCTTCTGGTCCATCACGATCGGCTCCTCGGGCGCCGCTGCTCCCTTGTAGGACTCGAGGCCCTTCTTCACCCAGACGAATGCATTCTGCAGCTTTCCGTCCTTGGCCAGCACGGTGTCGGCGAAGACCGGGCCCTTCGCGTCGGCGGTGCATGTCCCGAGGTTCAGCTCCTTGTTGGGAGGCGCCTTGCCGTCCAGGCGCACGCTCCCCTTCACGTTGCCGACGATCGCTTCGTTCGCGACCTGCTTCGGACCGCCCGTGCTCGACGGCTCGCTCGCGGTGAGCGGTCCGGTGGAGGCCGCAGGATCGCCGCCGCCCGAGGACGACGACTGCGACGTCAGCGACGAGTGCGTGACGGTCAGCAGGATGGCAAGCGCCGCAATCAGGATTCCCGGATGGAGCTCCTTGAAGGTATTCTGGATATGACGAATGGTCGATCCGACGATCATCAGCCCGGCGAGGATGAGCCAGTTGTATTTGCTGCCATAGGCGCCGGGAAAGTGATTGCTCAACATGATGAGCACCACCGGATACGTCATGTAGTTGTTGTGCCGTGATCGCGTCTTGGCGTGCTTGGCCAGGCGCTCGTCCGGCTTCGTTCGCGCGTTGACCGCGGCCACGAGCGCTTTTTGCGCCGGGATGATGTGCACCCAGACGTTGGTCGCCATCCAGGTGCCCATCATCGCGCCGGTCATCAGATACGCAGCGCGTCCGCTGATCACGTGCGTGAGATGCCAGAGCACCGCGACGACGAGCGCGTAGGTGATGACCGCGCCCACGAACATGTGGTTCTTGATCGGCGAGCGCCAAAGGAGGTCGTAGACGAACCACGACCCGATCAGCATGACGACGCAGAGGATGGTGGCGGTGGTGGGGCTGATGCTCGAGACGTTGGGGTCGACGAGCGTGACGCCGCCGCCCTGGAAGAAGACGATGTCGAGGAGCAGCCACCCGGTGAGCAGCGTGAAGCCCGCCTCCCACTTGAACCAGTGGAGGCGCTTCGGCATGGCGCGGTCCGTGAACGCCGCGATGAGCTTCTTCTCCACATGGTAGAAGCCGCCCGAGTGGACCATGTAGAGCTCGCCCTCCACTCCCTTCCGGGCCTCGTTCTCTACCTTGTCGAGATGGCCATCGAGCCAGTTGAAGAAGATCGAGCTGCCGATCCACATGATTCCGCTGATGACATGCGCCCAGCGAACGAAGAGATTCAGCCACTCGGTTACGGTCGCAGCAGACATCGAATCATCAGCTCCCGCGATATGTCGAATAGCCGAATGGGCTCAGCAGAAGCGGTACGTGGTAATGCGCGTCGGCTTCGGTGATCGTGAATACGATGCTGGCCTCGGGATAGAATGTCTCGATATTCAGCCCGGCGAAGTACGAGCCGGTGTCGAACGTGATCCGATAGGTCCCCGTGGTGAGCTTGCCCTCGGGGACGAGCTCCTTGAGGCGTCCGTCCGGGTCGGTATGACCGCCGTTGACGGTGGAGTAGCCGCCGTCGATGTCCTTCTTCTCGAGGGTGACGGGGACGCCCTGCGCCGGCTTGCCGCGCGTGATGTCGAGGACGTGCGTGGAGATCGATCTCATCGGAGCACCAGCTTCTCGAGTCTCAGATCAGTGATGCGGCGCTGCTCTTCGACGGCGCGACGCAGCTCGGTCTCGGGGTCGCTCTGCATGCGCTCCTTCGCGATGGCCAGCATCTCGTCAGCGGTCTTCCCGGTCGCGCAGATGATGTAGATGCGCGCGAACTTCTCCTCGTAGGCGAGGTTGGTCTTCTTCAGCTCGTCCCTGGTGGCCTGCGTAGCGGTATCGACGCTCGCCTGCTCCTTCGCGGACCAGCCCCGCGCGACAGCGCTCTGCGTGGCTTCGGCCTTCTTCTCGCCGATGCGCGGGTGCGCGCGGAAGGCCTCGTCCCAGTCCTTCGTCTCGAGCGCATTCCACAGCGCAGCAGCGCGAAGCTTCAGCGCGTCGAGGCTCGCGAACGCATCCGGGTTCTTCGTCCGCTCGTCACGCATGGCGGCGACCCAGGCGGCCGAGCCGCAGCAGGACCGCAGCGCGGCCTCGAGCTCCGGGTCGGGCATCGCGCGGAGGTAGCGCATGCCGGCGCGCTCGCGGCCGGCGTCGGTGACGACGCCGAAGAGGCGGAGTCGGCTCACGCCGCCGTCGGGCCAGATGCGCATGCGCACGTGCGTGGCGCCGGTGCGCGCTCCCGCGCTGTGCGCGAGCTCGTTCTCGAAGACGTGATGCGTATGCGGCTGGAGGCTCGTCTTCGCGAGGAGCGGGATCCATCCGTCGTCCTTGGCGCCGTCGGGATCGGCCGCGGCCATCCCCTTCCCTCCGGGCTCGACATGGGCAACATCGAGGGCTGCAAAATCGGGCGCATTACCCTTGAAATGCAGGGTATCGACGATGGCGCGCTCGATGATCCCGGCGGTGGCGAGCCGGAGCACCACCCAGTCGGGACCGGCGCGACGCGAGCGCTTCGTCTCCCACCCGTCGCCCATGTTCACGCCGCGCCCCGGCATGATGAGGTTGTGGCGCGAACCGAAGAACATGTCGTTGCACGCGACGACCAGCGCTCCGTGCTCGGCGGCGGCGAGGTCGACGAGCTGCGGGCGCGCGCGTCCGCCCATCCAGCGCGCGTCGGGCATCACGTCGCCGTGGACGCGAAGGCGCGCGACGCCGCCGTCGGGATAGATGTGGAAGCGCAGGTGCGTGAAGCGCTGCGTCGAGTCGACCTCGAAGTAGTTCTTCGAGCCGCCCTTCAAGTCGGAGCGCTTCAGGATCGGGGTCCAGCGCAGGTCGCTCGAGAGGAGCTCGGCGAGCGAAGGATGGCCCTCGATGCTCGCGCCTTCGATGGCGCATGCGGACGGGTAGTTGCCGGTGAAGAACGCGGTGTCGACCACGAACGCGCGCACGATGCCGGGCAGGCCGAGCCTGATGATCGCGGAGTCGAAGTCGGGATGCGGGCCCGGCGTCGTGTACGCGTAGTCGCGACGGCGGCGCGACTCCCAGCCGTCCATCCACTTGCCGCGATCGGTGTACTTGCCCTCGATGAAGACCGCCTCTTGCGGCTTGAGGAGGTTGTCCTTGCTCGCGAAAAAGTCGTCGGTGGCGTGGAGCACCGAGCCGCCGAGTCGTTCGGCGGCGAGGTCCACGAGGTGCGTGAGGTCGGTCGAGGAGGTCATGGGAGCGCTGATTTGCCCTCAGATTACACGAGCCTGCTCGTGCGCTAGACTTTCTGACGAGGCCCGACCCCGCAGGACGCGCAGCGACCTACGACGATCTGCTCGCGCTTCCTGCGCATGCCGTCGGCCAGATCGTCTTCGGCGTGCTCCATACGCATCCGCGACCGGCACCCAAGCACGCGGAGGCGGCGACGACGCTGGGCGAAGAGCTCGGCCCACCCTTCAAGCGCGGCCGCGGCGGCCCCGGCGGCTGGCTGATCCTCTACGAGCCCGAGGTCCATCTCGGTGCGCACGTGATCGTCCCCGATCTCGCCGGCT
>JAYTZB010000462.1:0-12292 GCA_043742085.1 Polyangiaceae bacterium | reverse complement strand
GAAGTGCAGCGCCAGGTGCAGCGCCACATGGCGTCGATCACCACCGCCACCAACACGCAGGAGCTCCAGGCGCTCACCGCCGAGTCGCTCCAGCGGATGGAGCAGTCGGGCGCGAACGTGAGCGGGCAGCTCCTTCGCCTCGGCAACAACGGCAGCGGCTCGGGCAGCGGCGTCGTCCCGAACTACGGCATGGGCTCGCATCCGTCGGGCGCGTCCGGCGGGTTCCAGAGCATGGGGAGCCAGTCGATCGGCGGCCATCACCCCGCGCACCACACGGGGAGCGTCGCCGCGCCGCCGAACCAGGCGAAGAGCAACTCGCTGCTCATCGTCATCGCCATCGGGTTCTTCCTGCTCGCGGGTCTGCTGATCGTCGTGGTCGCTCTCCGCTATCCGCAGCACAAGACCGACGCGCCCACCGCCGACGGAACCGCCGCGCCCGTCATCACCGGCGTCGCCGTGGGCAATGGCGCTCCGCCCGGCACCGCGCCGACCGACAGCGTCGCGGTCAACACGCCTCCGCCGGTCGTGGACACCGCCACGCCGCCTCCTCCGTCGACGGGAGCGACGGGGACAGCCGCCAACGCAGGAACCGTGAAGGGCGTCCGCAATCCGCCCCCGGCCGTGACGCCGAAGACCGCGACCGCGCCCCATCCGCCGCCTCCGCCTCCGCCTCCGCCCGCCGAGGACAAGGACCCGGGCTTTCTCACCATCAACGTCTACCCGTGGGCGAAGGTGTCTGAAGGGGGCCGTGTCATCTGCGCGGCCACGCCCTGCAACAAGATCCCGCTCTCGCCCGGCTCGCACACGCTGACGCTCGAGAATCCCGAACAGGGGATGAAGCAGGCGACGACCGTGACCATCAAGAGCGGCGACACCACGGTCCGCGCGATCGGCTTCAAGTAGCGAAAGCGCGCGAAGAAGCGCCATAATGAGGCGTGCCGTCGAAACGCCCGCTGCTTGCTCGCTCTCTTCGGACCGTCTGCGGCGCGGGCGCGGTGGCGGCCGGCGTCCTCCTTGCCGTCTCGACGCTCACCGCCGGCGAAGGCTGCGCCGAGAAGGCGCCTGCGCCGTCGTCGGCGACGCCGATCATCATCGGCGTCTCGCTCGGCCTCACGGGTGAGAACGAGGGCTTCGCGGCGCCGCTCCGCGACGCGGTCCGCGTCGCCGAGGGACAGATCAACGCCGGCGGCGGTCTGCTCGGCCGCCCGGTTCGCTTCGACGTGCGCGACGATAGGAGCGACGAAACCACGGTCGTCACCGACGTCGCCAATCAGTTCGTGAAGGAAGGCGTCGTCGCCGTCATCGGACCGCTCGGCAGCCAGCAGGTGGTCCTCACGCAGAAGATCTACGCCGACAACCAGATCATCCAGATCTCACCGTCGGCGACGTCGACCGATCTCTCGACCATCCAGCCCGCCGAGAACCGCTTCCTCTTCCGCACCACGCCCGCCGACGACTTCCAGGGCGCGGCCGTCATCCTGCTCGCGCAGAAGACGCCGCTCGGTCTCGGGGATGGCGGTGCACCCATCGGCGACGGTGGCGTTCCGGTCACGTGCAAGCGCCTCGCGATCGTCAACATCGACAACTCGTACGGCAACGCGATGGCCGCCGTCATCCGCACCAACTTTCCGACCCACGGCGGCCCCGGCCGTTCGATCGTGATCGAGCAGAAGCTCGGCGTCGACGTGACCGCGTCGTACGCCACCGAAGCGGCAGCGCTCGTCGCCGCGAAGCCGGATTGCTCGGCGATCATCTCCTACGCGAAGGTGGCCGCGCAATACGTCCACGACGTGAAGGCCGACCCTGGTTACAAGGCGCTCTCCGACAAGAACTTCTTCTTCGTCGGCACCGACGGCGTCTACACGGACGACTTCATCAAGTTGAGCCTGCAGAACCAGTCGGACGAGACGTCCGCGAGCACCGCAGACGGCGTCTACGGGACGAACCCGGACACGAACCCGGGGACGAAGGAATACAACGAGTTCAACACCATCTATCGCTCGTACTTCCCGGCGCTGCCCGATGCGCCCGCGTTCGGCGCGAACACCTACGACGCGGCGATCCTCATCGCGCTCGCCATCCAGCAAGCGGGAACCGTGACCGATCACATCGCCATCCGCGATGCGCTGCGCAAGGTCGCGTCGCCGCCGGGCAAGCCGTTCACCCCGGCGCAGGTCGGCGAGGCGCTGCTCGCCATCCGCCAGGGCCAGGGCCAGGACGTCGTCGACTACAAAGGCGCGTCGGGCAACCTCGACTTCGAGGGGAACGGCAACGTGAAGAGCGGATTCATCGTCTGGGAGGCGGTGCGCAACCCGATGACGAAGAAGGTCGAATACCGCACCGCCGCTCGGTTCACGACCGAAGAGCTGCTGGACCAAATCAAGTGACCTCCCGTCGCTGACTGGGAGATACTGCGTTCGATGAGGCTCGCCCGAAGCATCACTGCGGCCGTGACGCTACCGGTGGTCGCGCTCGTGATCGCTGCGTGCACGGCGCCGTCGAACGGGCCCTCCGCCGGCACGTACTCGGTCTCGTTTCCCTCGACGGCGGCGGCGGTCGCGACCGACACCGTGCAGCTCCTCGTGTTCGACGTACCGACCGGCGCGGCCGAACGCCAGGACTTCTGCCTGTCGCTGGTCCAGGCCCGCAAGCGCAAGGAGCAGCAGAAGCCGGTAATTCAGAACGCGCCGGTGAACATCTGCGAGATGCTCGGCGGCCGGAAGCCCATCACGATTCCCTACGGCGAGAAGGCGGTCCTCGCGGTCGCGCAGCGAAAGGCCCAGGACTTTCTTTCCGGCTGCGTGATCCAGACCTTCGGCGAGGGCGATGCGCCGCTCGACATCGCGCTCTCGCTCGTCGACGTCAGCAACCCCGTCCCCGACACGACCTGCGCGACCGTCGGCGAGTTCTGCACCGGCAAGTGCCCCGCGCTCTGATCCGACGTCGAGTCGGCCCTGACGTAGAGTCCGTTGCGGGTCAGTTGCAGCGGTCGGCGCCGCAGCGGATGACCGGCGAGAGCGATGCGCTGCTCGGCGGATCGTGGGGACGGAACGCGAAGAAGAGCGCCGTCCCGCCGCCCACCACGGCGGCGCCCGCGACGACCCACCAGAAGCCCGCGCTCGAGAAGACCGAGCCGCCCTCCGACTTGCCGCCGTCCTTGCCGCCGCCTCCGCCTCCGCCGTTCCGCGCGCCGGCCTCGGCGAACGCGCTCTTCGGCACGTTCGCGTTGCCGGCCTCGAGGACGGCGTTGTCGCGATCGTCGAGCGCCTGGACGTAGAAGTCGAGCCGCGTCCTTCCCGCCGGTGCGGCGTTGACCTCGACGGCGGCGACGGACTCGTTCTGGTTCAGCTGCGTGATGGTGTACTCGCCGGAGGACGTCCAGCGGTAGCCGACCACCACCTTCTTTACGATGCGCGTGGGATCACGCGTGGTGACGCGCAGGTTGCCGCCGCCGGTGGAGACCGTCGCGGCGACCTCGATGCCGGGCTTCGACGGGAGCGACCGGAAGCTGCCGCGTGCCTCCATGAACGGCGTGTTCACCTTGGGGCCGAGGTTGGGATCGGCCTGATAATCCGGGTCGTACGTGAGGAGCTGGAGGAACGCGTCGCGCGCCTGCTCCTCCTTGTCGAGGACGGCATACGTGACGGCGAGCACGCGATACGCGCGCACCAGCTGGTCGTGCGTGAGGCCAGCCTTCTTCACGACACGCTCGGCGACCGAGTTGGCCTGCTCGTAGTCGAGCTTCGCGTAGAGCTGCTCGGCGGTCTCGACGTCGATGGGCGCGGCGGAGAGCGACGACGAACCGCCCGCTGGCTTGGCGCCGCCCCGTTGCGCGCTTGCCGGGGTGGCGAACGTGGCCGTCACGAGAGAGGCTGTCAGGACGAGAGCGAGTCCGGTCTGCGCGCGCGTTCCCCATCCCATGGATGCGAGGATACCCTTGCCCACAGCCCGCCGAGAAGGAAACGTCCTTCCGTCGATTGCATCACGTGGTTGGTCGCTCTAGAGCCGTGTCATGGCGAGAGCCCGCGCATCCTGGGACGAGTACTTCATGAACATCGCGAAGGAGGTCGCCACGCGATCGACCTGCGACCGCAAGCACGTCGGTGCCGTGGTCGTCCGCGACAAGTCGATCCTCGCCACGGGCTACAACGGCTCGGTCCGGGGCCTCGGCCATTGCGACGACGAAGGCCACCTCATGGAGGACGGGCACTGCGTCCGCACCGTGCATGCCGAGGCCAACGCCATCGTCCAGGCCGCGCGACACGGCATGGGCATCGACGAAGCCTCGATCTACGTCACGGCGTCGCCGTGCTGGGGCTGCTTCCGCCTCATCGCGAATGCCGGCATCGTGCGCATCGTGTTCGGCGAGTTCTATCGCGACCCCAAGATCTTCGAGGTGTCGCAGAAGCTGGGCATCGAGCTGGTCGACTTCTCGAAGCGCGTCGAAGGCCTCGCTCCGGTCGTGACGTGAGCGACGCCGCGCGCCGCTTCGCGGTGGCCGTCATCCAGGGCGGTCCGTCGTCGGAGGCCGAGGTCAGCCGCGCCTCGGCCACCAGCGTCGCGAACGCCCTCGTGAAGGCGGGGCATCGCGCGGTCCGGCTCGAGCTCGACGCGTTCCTGTCCGACTCGCTGCGGACCGGCGGCTACGAGGTGGTGTTTCCGGTCTCGCACGGCGCCGTGGGCGAGGACGGTTCCCTCCAGGGCCTCCTCGAGGTGCTCGACATCCCGTACGTCGGCTCCGACGTGCTCGCGTCCGCGCTCGCCATGAACAAGCGCATCGCGAAGGTGCTGTTCGCGGCCGCCGGTCTCCCCGTCGCGCCCGCGCTCGCCGCGAAGCGCGGCGACGACGCCAGCGCGCTCGCCGCGCGCGCGCTCGCCGAGGTCGGGAGCAACCTGGTGGTGAAGCCGTGCTCGAACGGGTCGGCCATCGGCGTGGCTCGCTTCGACGCGGGCGTGTCGGCAACGGATCTCGCGGCGGCCATCGAGGCCGCGTGGAGCGTCGACGACCTCGTGCTCATCGAGCGCTTCGCGCCCGGCCGCGAGATCACGTGCGGCGTGCTCGGCACCGGCGCGGACGCCGTCGCCCTGCCGCCCACCGAGATCCGCGCCACGAAGGATGCATTCTACACGTACCAGGCGCGTTATGCGCCGGGGCGCAGCCAGCACCTCTGTCCGGCGCCCCTCGATGCGGCGGTCCTCGCGCGCGTGCAACAGGTCGCGGTAGACGCGCATCGCGCGCTCGGCTGCCGTGACCTCAGCCGTGCCGACTTCGTGGTCGGAGAGGTCGCGGTGACGCTCCTCGAGATCAACACCATGCCAGGCTTCACCGACACGAGCCTCTATCCGGAGGCGGCGGGCGTCGCGGGCATCCCGATGGCCGAGCTCTGCGACCGCTTCGTGCAGGCTGCGGCGACGCGCGGAGCGCCACGGCGAAATCGCGCGCTTCCGCTGCCACGCTGACCGCGGCGCCTGATTTATGCGCACTCGCGCCCACCAGCACCCGTATGGACAGAAGCGGAAGTCGGGCCCAAGCTGAAGAACGGTGGCGTTGTTCTTGCTGCGTGAGCACCTTGCTTCCTGATGGCGCGTGACTCCCTCTACGACGAACAGATCGCGTGGACCGGCGGGCCCAAGGTCCTCTCGGTGCCGCGGGTCTTCAAGGTGGTCGCGATCGTCAGCGCGACCATGTCTGCGGTCGCGCTCGCGTTCGCGATCGTCGTGGCGACGGGGCTCAAGCTCCCGGTCGGCGGCCTCCTCATGTTCTCGGGTTGGTCGGCGCTCATCGGCGCCGGAGCCTGGCGACTGCCGCTGTGGTTCCGCGCCACCGCGAAGTACAGCGTCACCGAGAAGCACGTCATCTGGCAGCGCGGCCGCCTCCGCCGGACCATCGAGCGCGATGCCATCAGCTACGCGGTGATCCGCTGGAACCCGAAGGTGCCCGGCGTCGGTGATCTCGTCCTCGAGCGCGCGGTGCCGACCGGAGCGCTGAAGCGCACGCTCAGCATCACGTTCGCGGACGTCGAGACGCCCGATCGCCTCTGGGCCATCGTCCGCGGGCTGACGCCGAGCGCGCCGCAGGGTGACGGCAACCTGCCGCTCGCGCAGCGGCTCGACGCCGGCGAGCGAGTGCTCTGGACCGCGGCCCCGCTCTCGTCGCGGTGGACCAACCGGCGCATCGCGACCGCGGTGGTGGCGACGTCGGTGGCGGGCTCCGCCGCGCTCATGCTCTCGCGCTCGGCGCCGCCGCTCGCCAAGATCCTTCGCCAGCACCTGCTCTCGCCCGTCACGTCAGGCTTCCTGGTCGGCGCCGTCGGTCTCGTCGTGCTCTTGCTGCTGAGCGTCGCCTGCTTCATCGGCTACGCCGCGCTGATCCGTCCGGTGCTCCTCGCGCGCAACACGCGCTACTTCGTCACCGATCGCCGCGTGCTCATTCGTCGCGGCCTCGAGGAGCTGCATCTCGATCGCGAGCGCATCGCCTACGTCATCACCGCCCCATGGAGCGCGACCGGCACCCGTCGCGATCTCTTCCTCGTCCTCGACGGACCGCAGGCGCGAGCGTTCTCGCCGAGCGGCGCGTTCGGCGGGAGCGGCGCCGGCGACGAGCGCCTGGTGCCGATGTTTGCCGCCATCGACGACGCCGATACCGCCTCCGAGCTGCTCCACGTCGGCCGTATCTCGATCAACGAGTCGCGCCAGGCCGCCTAGGCCCCCCTGCGCTGCGCTCGCTTTACGCATCTTTACCGCGGAATCGCGGCGGTTTGAAACGATCGGGGTGAGCTGGCCGTCCAATGGACGTGAGCATCGGCGCGTCTCTCCTCGGCTTCGACTATGGTAAGACCCCACCCGTGGTCGAGGTCGGCCAAGTCATCAGCTCGAAGTACAAGCTGCTGCGCCTCCTCGGCGACGGCGGCATGGGCTCCGTTTACGAAGCGGAGCACCTTCGCCTCGGCACGCACGTGGCGATCAAGGTGCTGCACAGCGACCTCGCGCGTCGCTCCGGCCTGATCGAACGCTTCCTCCAGGAGGCACGCGTCTCCGCCCAGATCCGCAGCCCCCACGTCGTGCACGTCACCGACGTCGAGGCCACGCCCGACGGCATCGCCTACCTCGTCATGGAGCTGCTCCAGGGCGAGCCGCTCTCCACGCTCGAGAAGCGCGAGCGCACGCTGCCGGTGGCGACCGCGTGCGAGTACACGTCGCAGATCCTCGAGGCGCTCGAGGCCGCGCACTCGCTGGGCGTCGTGCATCGCGATCTCAAGCCGGACAACGTCTTCGTGACGTTCGACGGAGGCAAGCCGGTCATCAAGCTGATCGACTTTGGCATCGCGAAGCTGAAGCGCGCGGAAGGCGCGACGGGCGCGGGCCAGAAGAACCTCACCGTCGCGGGCATGCTGATGGGCACGCCCGAGTACATGGCGCCCGAGCAGGCGTACTCCGCGACCGACGTCGACGCGCGCGCCGACCTCTACTCGGTGGGCGTCATGCTCTACGAGATGCTGTCCGGGCAGACGCCCGCGCAGGGCGAGGACCCGCGCGTCGTCGTGCTCAAGGTGGAGCGCGGCGAGGTTCAGCCGCTCGTGCACGTCGCGCCCAACGTACCGCCCGAGATCGCAGGCCTCGTGCATCGCGCCATGGCCCCGCGCGCAGACATGCGCTTCGCGTCCGCCGCCGAGATGCGCATCGCGCTCGACGCACTGACGAGCGGCAAGCGCGTCGGCACCGCGAAGATCCCCCAGGCGAGCATGGGTCCGACGCCCCCGCAGCCGGCTGGCTCGCCCACGGCGCATCGTGGCGATCTGCGCACCGGCACCGTCATGGGCGCGCCTGCCGAAGGCGCGCTCGTCGGCAATCCCGGATCCGGAGCGCCGCCCGCCGACCCCAACGCGCAACGGCCCGGCACCGGCACCGCGCGTGCGGCTCCGATCGATCCCGCCATCTACGCGCCGGCTCCGCACGCGCATGGCTCGGTGCGCCCGCTTCCCGAACCCGATGCCGCGACCAACCCGCCGTATCGCGGCGCGCAGCGTGGTCCCAGGAAGAGCGGCGCCGGTCTCATCGTCGCGCTCGCCATCATCGCGCTGCTCCTCGGTGCCGGTGCCGTCGTCGCGTACGTCATGAGCACGGCAGGCCCGAACCCGATCGCCGTCGAGCCGCTCCCGACCGTGACGACGCTCACCACGCCCGCGACCACGGCGGCGCCGGTCACGCCGCCGCCCAACACCGGCACGGCGCCGCCGCTCACGCCCGCGGTCCCCGTCACGCCCGTGAAGCCTCATCCGTCCGGCAGCGCCGCGCCCAAGCCGTCGGGCAGCGCGGCGCCGTCGAACGGCGTCATCCCGCCGTTCCCGCCGTTCCCGTCGGCGTTTCCGAGCGGCTTCCCGAGCGCGTTCCCGGTACCGAGCGGCTTCCCGACCTTCCAGGTGCCGAGCGGCTTCCCGACGTTCCCGCCGCCCATCCCGCCGCCCGGACAGTGAGGTCCCGCGTGGGCGGTGGTAGATTCGTGCTGTCGTGTCGATGAGCCGAGCACTGCTCCCCGAGCCCCTTCGCGTCCTTCGCGATGCGTGGCTCTCGGCCGTGCGAGGTCCGCGCATCCGCGCCATCGTCGCGCTCGCGTGCCTCGCCACCACCATCGCGATGCTCGTGGCGCGCATCGGCACGACGCCGGCTCGTCTCGGCGCGCTCGCCATCGTGCTCGCCACGGCAGCGGCGGTCATCACCATGCGCGTCCTCGAGGCGCGCATCTTCCGCGATCCGGCGCGCACCATCGATCGCGTCGCCGGAGGCGTCGAGCCGGAGCTCGCCGGTCGCGCCATCCGCGCGCTCTCGCTGCTGCATGCCGACGGGGCGCCCGGAGGAGGGAAGGGGACCTCCTCCGAGCTCGCTCATCTCCATGTCACGCGCACCCTCGCGGCGCTTCCACGTCGCGGCGTCGTCAAGAGCGCGCAGCGTCTCGGCTTCGTGCTCGGCCTGATCGCGCTCGGGCTCGCCGCGACCAACGTCGCTGCGTGCGCGACGGCGCCGTGGGGCGTCGTCGAGGGCTTCGACGTGCTGGTCGCGCAGAAGGGCGTCGCGCCCATCGGCATGGCGTGGCTGTCCGAGCCGCAGATCCGCGCGCGTCCGCCCGACTATCTCCACCAGGAAGAGCGCCGCGTCATCGCCTACGAGGACGTCGCGCTGCCGCGTGGCACGCTGCTCACATTTCGTGGCACCCCCGTGCACTCCGGTCGCCGCCTGCTCCTCACCGACGGCAGCGCCGAGGTCCCGTTCGTCGACGACGGCACCGGTCAGGTGGTCGCGCGCTGGCCGCTCGCCGAGACGGTGAGCCTGCGCATCGTGGCGCGCTTCGGCGAGGTCACCATCCCCGAGTCGCAGGAGACGGCCGTCGAGTCGATCCCCGATCGCGCCCCCGACGTCGCGCTCGAAGGCGCGCCCAAGCGCATCGTCCTCGCCGGCGAAGAGGACGCCTCCGAGATCCCGATCCACTACGAGGCCACCGACGATCACGGGCTACGCGAGGTCCATCTCGTGATGCGCGCGGGCGCCCGCGAGGAGCGGCGCGTGCTCGCCCGTCTCGATGGCGAGACCAAGTCCGATCGCGGAGGCTACAACCTGCGCGCGAGCGATCCCTTCATCAAGAAGAGCCACGCCCCGATCGAGATCCGCGTCGAGGCCAAGGACAACGATCCCATCACCGGGCCGAAGTGGGGCGCGAGCGAGGCCATCACCGTGGTTCCGCCCGACGTCGGCGAGCCCGAGGCCCGTCGCCTCGCCGCGCTCATTCGCCTCCGTGAGGCGCTAGTCGACGCGCTCGCGTGGCGCCTCGGCCATCCGGTTCCGAAGGAGCTCAAGGACCGTCGCGCGTTCCTCGATCGCGAGGCGAAGCTCGAGGACGACGCCACCGAGCTCCTCGAGACGACGCTGTCGACGTCGTACGCGGGCGTGCGGGTTCCGGGTCGACTCGCGGCGCTGCTTCGCGGACGCATGCGCAAGGTGAAGGAGGCGGTCACCAACGAGACGCGCTCGCCCAGCACCACCGCGCATGCCGCCGTCGTGAAGGCCAGCGAGCGCATCGTTCTCGTCGTCGACGCCGTCGTGCAGGGCCAGGGCCTGAAGGACACGCGCGAGGTGGCGAAGGAGCTCGCCGACGTCGCGGACGATCTTGCGGTGGGCGGCGCGCTTGCGCAGAAGGCGCCGGAGAAGGCGCGCGGCATCCAGCGCATGGACGCAGCGGTCATCGTGCTCGGCGGAGGCGGTCGCGCGATGCTCCGGCTCGGCTCGCTCGGTCGCGACCTCGGCGAGATCGTGGAAGTGGATCTGCTGCGCGTCGATCGCGCCCGAAAAGGCGAGGATTTGCCGCATACCGTGCTCGCGGCGCAGGACCTGGCAGCGCGCCTCCGTCAGCCCGATCCCTCCTTTGGGTCGCGTGGTGGCCGGCCTTCGCATGCCGGCGGCGAGTCCGGTGGCGGACGCGGAACGCCGGGCGGCGAAGGTGAAGGCGAAGGCAGCGACGTCGAACAAGCCTTCAACGAGGCCGCGCAGGAGCTCGAGAAGCTCGCCGCGGAGCACGCGGGCCACGTCGGCAAGGTGGAGCAGACGCTGGCGGGCGGCTCGAGCGAGGACGATCTGAAGCAGCTCTCCGAGGAAGCCAAGAAGCACGCGCAGAAGGTCCGCGACGCCGCGCGTCCGCTGCCCACCGTCGGCGGCGGCAGCGACTCCTGGACGAGCAAGGGAGCCGCCGCGCGCGAGCACGCCGAGCAGATGGCAAAGGCCCTCGAGCAGGGCAACGCCGCCGACGCGGTGCAGAGCGGACGTAACGCCACCGCGGCGCTCGAGGAGGCGAAGCGAGCCGCCGCGCGCGAGCGCTGGGGACGCTTCGGCGATTCGACCTCCGAGAAGACCATCGACGAGTCACGTCGCAACCTCGAGGCCGAGCTGAAGTGGGCCGAGGACAAGCTCGACGAGATGCGCAAGAAGGCCGCGCAGCGCGCGGGCCCCGAGCTGAAAGAGCAAGGCGACACCGAGGGCAAGCTCGCGGAGAAGGCGCGCGACATCGCCAAGAAGGGTCGCGACCAGGAGGCACTGCCGCCCGC
Source organism: Polyangiaceae bacterium (assembly GCA_043742085.1). Taxonomy (GTDB): domain Bacteria; phylum Myxococcota_A; class Polyangia; order Polyangiales; family Polyangiaceae; genus Labilithrix. The sequence goes on along the minus strand of JAYTZB010000462.1, from coordinate 1,202 downwards.
CGCGCTCCAGGCGCTCCAGGAAGCGGAGCAAGCGGCCCGCGAGGCGGCCAACGCGCTCAAGCAAGGCGACGCGGAGAAGGGGCTCCAGCGCCAGCGCGAAGCGCAGCAGAAGCTCGAACAAGCCAAGGATGCGCTCGGCGACGGCGAGGGCGAGCGCGGCGGCGAGGACGGCGAGCGAAATCCCGCCCAGGATCACGCCGACATCCCCAAGGCCGACGCGCACAAGGGACCGGAGGAGTTCCGCAAGCGCGTCATCAAGGGCCTCGGTCAGCCGAGCGGCGGTCGCCTGAAGGACGCCGTGAAGCGCTACGCGGAGGGCCTCCTCCGATGAGAACCTCACGCATCAGGCCCATCTTGAAAGGGCGACTGTTGACGGCGCTCGTGGCGTCGGTCGCCGCGCTCCTCGCGGTCTGCGGTCCCACCCGGGCCGAGGCCGATGCCGACGACCCCAAGGGCTACGCGGCCCGCGCCGGCGATCTCACGCTGGCGATGGACTACGACAAGGCGCGCGCCGAGCTCGCCAAGGCCGACCCGCAGAGCCCGGCCGTGATCCTCGCGAAGGCGCGGCTCGCGCTCTACGAGGAGGACTGCGATCTCACGACCGCGCTGCTCGCGCGCACCGAGGTCGCGCAGATGGAAGAGGGACGCCTCATCGCGGACGTCGGACGCGGGTGCGCGCGCGTCACCGCCGCCACCGTCGTCGACAAGGACGACGTGAACGGCGTCGTCATCCGCTACCAGGACGAGTCCGATCGCGCGCTCACACCGCTGCTCGTGGAGACCGTGCTCAAGGCGCGCACCACGCTCTCTCGCGATCTCGGCGTGGAGTGGAAGCGGCCGACGCGCATCACCGTGGTGCGCGACCTCCTCTCGCTGAGCGCGATGACCGGGCTGCCGTACAAGGCGGCCCAGACGACCGGCACCGTCGCGGTCGCGAAGTGGGGACGCGTCACGTTGCTCTCGCCGCGCGCGAGCCATCACGGATACCCGTGGCGCGACACGCTCACGCACGAGATGACGCACCTCGCGATCGCCATGCAGACGCGAGACCGCGCGCCGCTGTGGCTGCACGAGGGAGTCGCGCGTCGCGAGGAGGTGCGCTGGCGCGAGCCGGGCATCTTCGACGAACGCCCGAGCCCCGAGAGCATCGTCATGCGCGGCATGGAGCTGAAGCTCGATCTCGCGCTCGACAAGCTCGGGCC
>JAYTZB010000461.1:0-3073 GCA_043742085.1 Polyangiaceae bacterium | reverse complement strand
CAGCGGCGAGCCCGCGGCGCGCATCGTTCTGCTGAAGGGCCTCGATGAGCGCGGGCTCGTCTTCTACACCGGCTACGAGAGCGACAAGGGCAAGCAGCTCACTGCCAACCCGCGCGCGTGCGCGTGCTTCTTCTGGGTGCTGCTCGAACGCCAGGCCCGCATCACCGGTGCCGTCACCCGCGTGAGCCGCGAAGAGAGCGAGGCCTACTTCCGATCACGACCCCGTGCGAGCCAGCTGGGTGCGTGGGCCTCGGCGCAGAGCTCGGTCATCGCGGGCCGAGCCGAGCTGGAGGCCAACCTCGACGAGGTCCGCGCGCGCTTCGGAGACGAAGGCGACGTCCCGTGTCCGCCGGCCTGGGGCGGCTACCGGATCGTCCCGGAGAGCGTGGAGCTCTGGCAGGGCCGCCCGAGCCGTCTCCACGATCGATTGCGCTATACACGCACCTCGCAACCGGGGGCGGAGCCGCACTGGCGCGTCGACCGCCTCTCTCCGTGACCGTCTAGCACTGGAGGGCGCGGACGACGCGTCGAGCTCACTCGTCGGCGGGGTTCGCCAGCTTGCGCGACCAGACGATCGCGTCCTTGCGGGCACCGCCCACGGTGACGTGGTTCTGGAGCAGGCCGGTTCGGCGAAAGCCGTTGAAGACGAACGCCGTTGCGAGCGCGATGTCGTCACTCGGCGACATGGCGAAGCAGCTGACCACGCCCTCCGCGAGGAGCTTGTCGCAGAGCGTGCGAAGCGCCGCGATGGTCGCGAGACGCTCGGGCTCGGTCTTCGGTCCCGTGAGGAGCTCGAGGAACGCGTTGCCGAAGCACGACTGCGACTCGGTCGACGCCACGAGCTCGAAGCCGCTGCGGCTCGTGAGGTGGAAGAAGCGACGCTCGACGTCGCGGCCGAAGGCCTCGAACGCGGTGAGCGCGCGCCCCGCGCGAATGGTCTTCTCGAGCGACTTCTTCACGATGGCGTCGGTCTCGCGGACGATCGCCAGCTTGGTCGCGGGGAGGGGCCGGTCGGCGAGCTCCTTCGCGTGCTTCTTCGCGTGCACGAGCGTCTTCTCCGCGAAGTCGTGCGCGGCCGAGGGCTCGCTCGGCACGGGATCGTCGTCGTCGTCGATGCCCATGGGCAGGCGAAGATCGCGCTCGAGCGAGCCTTCGTCGACGGAGCAGCCCAGGATGAACGCGTCGCTACGCTTGTAGAAGCCAGCGATGTTCGCTTCCTTGGCGAAGCCGAGCTTCACCCAGGTGCTCACCTCGTCGCGCTCGACGAGCGTGTAGATCTTCTCGATCCCTTCGCGCTTGGCGAGGCGCAGGACGAAGAGGCGCTTCGCGTGGCTCGGGCCCGCGCGGAAGTCGATGACCCGCATCGTCTTGGTGCGACGGTTGAGGAGGAGGCAGAGCGACACGGTGTCGTTCTGGACGAACATCTCCTCGACGCCGCGTTTCTCGACCCCCGCCGCGGCCGCTACCGGCGCCGCGCGGTCCCACCGTTTCGCGTCGACCCGCTCTCCCCAAGCTTTCGCGACCATGAAGCACTCCCCGCCCCGCATCGCGAGGCCCCCCGTGTTGCTCGTATTGCTCGTTTGACCAGCGCGCCGGCACGTGCAGCGTTGCAACGTCGCAACGTGGACAGGCGAACCCGTTTCAACGTTGAAGGCCGCCCTTATCACGCAGCCCTGTCGCAGGGTCAACGGGCTTTCCACGGCTGCAAGGGCGCCGTCGCACCTTTGCACGATGGGGTGCAAGACTTACGGCTTCCCGATTACGGCTTCCCGACAACCACCGGCGGGGAGATGGCGCAGCGCGTTACGGTCAGCGGAGCGCGTCAATCTCGGAGCGGGGGACGCCAAGGCCGGCGAGCGCCTCGTCCAAGCGGTCCTTGTGGACCGAGACCAGCGTCGGCATACCGCCCGATAGACCGAGCAGTTCCAGGAAGTTGAGGCCGCTATTGAACGGCGCCGCGAACGACAGCGTCTCGCCGTCGAGGAGGACGGCGATGCTCGCGCGCTCCTGACCAAGAAGGAGGAGCATCGTCTTGTCGTAGCGAATGCGGCGACCGGTCGCATCCAGGAACGCAATGCTTGTGCATGCATGCAAGGTGGGCTTGGCGATCACCATCTTGCGGTAATCCCTAGCCAGCTCGGTCGTGGCCTTCTCGACCGCCTCGAGCTCCGCGCCGGCCGCGTCGATGTCGAGCCAGAGCGAATCGTCGGCGAGCCCGTTGGCGAGGTGCCGGACCACGAGGCCGAGCAGCGCCGGGTCCCGGCCGCGCGCGCGGATCGCGCGGTCGAAGCGCCGCGCTGCCGGCGACGGGACACCCATGCGCGTGTCGATGGCGCGGGCGTCGTCGTCGGCGCCCGGATACGGCTCGAGGCCCTCGCGCAGCCACTTTGCCGCGCTGCAGAGCCCGTCGAAATCGGTGTGGCAGACGATGGTGTCGACCTTGCCGACGCGCGCGCAGAGCTCGGGAGTCACCATCTCGGGGCACGCGCCGTGCTCGGCCTTCGTGGAGAGGATGAAGCGCGGGTCCTGCTTGTACTGTGCATGCAACGCGTGGTCGTGGTGATCGACCCATGCGGCAAGGCGCGAACCGAGGCCGTCGATGAACGGCTTCGTGATCTTCTCGAAGCCCCCGCCGGACGCCTCGGAGGCGAACGCGACGTCGACCACGACGACCCGTCCAGTCACGCTGCTCGCCTTGGGAAGCTTGCGTGGCGTCGCGAAGGCGAGCTCGGCACGGATCATTCGCGGGTACAGTACCTCCGAAATGGACTTCGACGAGCACGGACTGATCCCCGTCGTGGCGCAGGATCACCTCACCGGTCAGGTGCGGATGGTCGCTTATGCAACGGAGCAGGCGGTCAAGCTCACGCTGGAGACGAAGCGCGCGACGTTCTGGAGCCGCTCGCGCGGCGAGCTCTGGGAGAAGGGCCGCACGAGCGGCAACACGCTCGCGGTCACTGGCGTCCTGGTCGATTGCGACGCCGATTGCCTCGTTTACCTGGTCGCGCCGAACGGACCGACCTGTCACACCGGCGCGGCGACGTGCTTCTTTCGCCGCGCCGAGCTCGTGGAC
>JAYTZB010000460.1:0-5922 GCA_043742085.1 Polyangiaceae bacterium | reverse complement strand
GCGGCCTCGAGGATGCGTGCGATGGCGTCGGCGCGGGCCATCGAGCCGTCCGGCCCGAAAGGCGCGAGCGCGAGCGCGAGCTCGGCGGTGTCGACGAAGCGCTCGTTGGGGTCGATGCGCAGGCAGCGCAGGATCACCTCGTCGAGATCGTGCGGAACGCCAGCGCGCAGCGACGAAGGCGCCGCCGGCGGACCGTGCGTAACAGCGGCATAGATATCGAGGAACGTGTCGCCCTCGTGCGGGCACTTGTGCGTGAGGAGCTCGTAGAGGACCGCGCCGATGCCGTAGATGTCGGAGCGCGAGTCGGCCTTGCCTGCCGACTCCATCTGCTCGGGCGACATGTAACGGGGCGAGCCCATCACGGTGTCGGGCTGCGTGAGCTTCGCGACATCCTTCGAAGCCAGCGGCGAATCGGTCCGCGAGATGCCGAAGTCGATGAGCTTCACGCAGGGCAGCCCGTCGGCGCCCTTGGTCAGGAACAGGTTCGCGGGCTTGAGATCGCGATGGACGATCCCGAGGCCGTGAACCTCGGCGAGCGCTTCGCAGGCCTGGAGAACGTAGTCGACCGCGTCCTCGACGCTGACTTCCTCGCCGGACTCGACCATCGCGTCGAGGTCACGTCCGTCGAGGTACTCCATGACCATGTAAGGCGCGCCGTCGGCCATCGTGCCGACGTCCGAGACGCGCGCGACGTGCTCGCTCTTCAGCTGCGTGGCGGCGCGCGCCTCGCGGAGGAAACGCTGCGCCATGCCGGGCAGCTCGCGGATCTGCGGCGAGACCACCTTGATGGCCACGGACTGCTCGAGGACGACGTGCGTGGCGCGGTAGACCGACGCCATGCCGCCGCCTCCGAGATAACACTCGATGCGGTAGCGGCCGTCGACCATGTCGCCGGGCGCAAGCAACTTCGTGGTGGGCGCGGGGGCGCAATCTTCGGCGGGGGCGGCGGACATCGAGGAGCCTCGCCATCCAGCAATGCGAAGTCCGATCCAACGAACCTCGAGCACAGGGCCCGCCGGATCCGCCGGGAAGTCAGGGGTGCGCAGTCAGCGCGAGCACAGAAACGCCACAGCGCGACGCGCCGCACCGACCGGGGTGAGAGCGCGACCGTAGCCAAACGCCCCGGCGTCGCCGCGGCGGCCTTCAGGGCTTGGTGCCGACCACGCCGGGCTTGTGGGTCACGACGATGTGCCCGTGGCTCTTGTTGTCCGGGTAGCCGTAGCGGAACGCGATCGGCGCGTTGCCTTTGAACTTCTCGTGGAACTCGTTCATGTCCTTGTTGTTCACGGTCCCGAACGGCTCCGCGTACTCGTACTGGCCGTAGTAGTCCTGCTCGAAGCCGTTCTTCTTGGCGATCCGCGGCGGAACGCCGGTCGTGTCCGAGATCATCCAGTCGGTATGCGTCATCAGCCAGTCGCGGATGACCGCGAAGTTCGCGTCGTCCCAGAGGAGGTGGCTCGCCGCCTTGGTCATCGCCGAGACCTTCGGCTTCGTGTCGAGGTGCTTCACGAGCTGCGGATGCGCCTTCAGGTTGCCGTCCGACAGGTCGTAGGCGACGTGGCGAAGGATGCGGACGTTGGACTCGCCCTTCTTCTTGAAGCGGATCTCGGCGTTCGCGAAGGGCCCACCGCGACCCTGCTTGCCGGCCTTCTCGGCCTTCGCGATGTCGGCGTCGGTCAGGTAGCGGAGCGAGCCGTCGTCGTTGAAGTCGAAGTAGCGGTACGTGATCGGCTCGAACCCGTGGATGGCCATCGCGGCCAGCGTGAACGCCGCCTCGCCGGGGACCGCGCCGTGCGTCTCGATGTCGAGGTTGATGGTGCGGCTGTGCGCCTTCAAGAACAGCTTGCCGAGGTGCTCGCGCAGCGTGGCGAGCTCCTTCGTCAGCCGCGCGTTGTCGGTCTTCATGATCCCGCGGATGTCGCCGGCGATCTCGAGGGAGATGGTGGTGAGCTCGGTCGCGTCGGGGAACGTCGCAAGCGCGGTGACGAGGTCGCCGCCGCCGAAGGGATAGACCACCTGCGTGGGGAGGTTCGCCGGGCGGAGCTTCGCGAGGAACGGGCTCGCCACGTCGATCCACTCGCGCCGGTACTCCTCGTAGCCGCTCTTCAACATGCCGCAGTGCGCGTCGACCATCTTCCGGTCGACCCCGGCCGGGATGAACGAGTCGTCGCCCGCGCACGCTGCGACGCGGAACGCCGCCTGGATCTCCTTCGTGAAGAGGGTCCCCACCAGCGGCTCGTCCGGCGCGGTCGGCGCCTGCGCGTCGGTCGTCGCGACGGCCGTGTCGGTCGCCATACCGCCCTCCGCGGACGCGACGCTCGCGCTCGGCCGTGGCATCGAGGGCGGCGTCTGCGACTGCGCCCCGGTCGACGGATCGGGTGGCTGCGATCGGCACCCGCCCGCAAGCACGACCAGAGCGAGGAGCGCTCCCTGAGGAAAATACGAGGAGGCGGGGCGGGGGATGTTCACGGTGGGCGAACTTTGCCAACAAGGGCGCTACTTGCCAACCGCCGTGCACGCGCGATAGGACACTTTCGCGGGGCAACCATACCCGTGCCAAGGTTGACCACGCATGCCCCTCACCGAGTACGAGCGTTATCTCCGGGTGCCCGAGCTCCTCAGCCTGCAAAAGCCGGAAGAGTCCCGCACCCACGACGACGAGCTCCTCTTCCAGAGTGTTCATCAGATCGAGGAGATCTGGATGAAGGCCGCGGACGACGAGATCACTCGTCTCGTCCCCGCGATGGATCGCGATGAGCTCGAAGCCGCGCGCGCCGGCCTCCATCGCATCTATCTGATCGAGAAGCTGATGGGCGACCAGATGCGCCTCCTCGAGACGATGAGCCCGGTCGCATACTTCGCGATCCGCAAGGGGCTCGGGCACGGGTCGGGCCTCGAGTCGCCTGGCTTCAACCGGCTCCTCCGCAGCTCCAAGAAGGTGATCGACGGCTTCGAGCGGGCGTGCGCGAGGCACAAGGTCACGCCCGAGGACCTCGTCCGCGATCCCTCCACCAACCGATCGCTCTGGGCCATCGCCGAGGTGATGATCGACGTCGACGAGGCGTTCCAGAGCTTCCGCTACCGCCATCTCGTGCTCGTGAAGCGCATCATCGGCGCCGGCACGCCGAGCCTGAAGGGCAACCCCATCGATCTCCTCGAGAACAACGCGAAGAAGATGTTCTTCCCCACGCTGTGGCGCGCGCGCGAAGCGCTCTTCAACGACTTCGTCCCCGGCGAGCTCAAGACATGAGCGCCGCCGAGGCTGACCTCCTCGCGACCCGACCGGACTTTCCGACGCTCGAGAAGGGCGTGCATCTCATCAGCCACTCGCTCGGCGCCGTGCCGAGGAAGGCGCGCGAGTACGTCAACACGTTCATGGACGAGTGGGAGAACGAGTCCATCAACGCGTGGGGCACCTGGCTGCCCAACGTGCGCGCGCTCGGCGATCTGATCGGCACCGTCCTGAAGGTCGACCCCGGCACCGTTGCGGTTCTTCCCAACGTGTCGACCGTGCAGTCGTTCGTCGCGTCGTGCTTCACGTTCAACGAGACGAGCGGTCGCTTCAAGGGCCGGAACAAGATCGTCTACGACGACATGAACTTCTCGACCGTGCACTACGTCTGGCAAGAGCAGGCGCGGCGCGGCGCAGACATCACCATCGTCAAGTCGAAGGACGGCATCCACGCTCCCATCGACGAGCTGTGCGCCGCCATCGACGAGAAGACGCTGCTCGTTCCGATCAGCCACGTCCTCTTCCGTTCGAGCGGCATGTACGACGCGAAGCGAGTGATCGATCGCGCGCACGCGGTCGGTGCGCTCGTCCTGCTCGACTGCTACCAGTCGGCGGGCACGGTGCCGCTCGATCTCGCGGCCTGGGATTGCGACATGGCCTGCGGCGGCTCGGTGAAGTGGGCCTGTGGTGGCCCCGGCGCCGCCTATCTCTACGTGCGTCCCGACCTGCTCGAGCATCTCGAGCCGACGTCGACCGGCTGGTTCGCGCACGCCGAGCCGTTCGCGTTCGACATGGGCCCGATGCGTTATGCGGCCGACGTCTGGCGAATGATTGGCGGCACCATGGCGGTGCCGGCGGTGTACACGGCGCGGGCGGGATGGGAGACGGTGGCGCGGCTCGGTGTCGATCGCATCCGCGCGAAGTCCCTCCGTCAGACGACGCTGCTGCGCGACCTCGTCGATGCGCGCGGGTTCACCGTCAACACGCCGCGTGAGGACAGCCAGCGCGGGGGCACGATCTGCTTCGATTTCCCGGGTGCGGACGTGGTGTCGAAGGCGCTCTCGCAGCGGAAGTTCTTCCACGACTATCGCCCGAAGTGCGGCCTGCGCCTCAGCCCGCATTTCTACACGACCGACGAGGAGCTCCAGCGCTTCATGTCGGAGCTCGACGAGGTCCGCCGCACCGGCGCGACGACGAGCGGCGCCGCCGCCTACTGACGGTTGAACGGCGGCATCGCGACGCGCAACAGACACGGGGCAAGAGAGGTCCCGCCCCATGCGCTCTGGTCATGCTCGCGTCGTCATGGCGCCGATGCTCCTACGCCTCCTACGCCTCCTACGCCTCGCCGTGGCGGGCGCGATGCTCTCCCTGTCCGTCGTTGCTCGCGCCGATGACGCCGTCGCACCGGTATCGGCGCCCGCGGCGAGCGAGCTCCGCGACGCGCGCTTGCACATCGACGTCACGCTCTCGCAGATGCGCGCGCGCTCGCTGCACGTGCGCGACGAGCTTCGGCTGACGCGAAAGCGCGGGACGAAGGCGCAAGTGACGTGCGTGGACGAGGCCTTGAGCCGGTCCGACGTCGCGCTACGCCGCGCCCGCGAGCTGGGCGACGAGATCCTGGCAGCGCTCACGCGCGGTGACGGCGACGCCGCGCGGGCCGCCCGCGGCCGGCTCGTCGAGCTCGACGAATCACAGCGCGTCGCCGGCGCCGATGCCTATCGCTGTACGCCGAAGCCGCTCTCCCCCGCGCAGCTCGCGCTCGGAAACGCGACCACCGTGAAGCTCGAGATCGATCCCCGCATCCCCCGCATCCTCGATTAGGGGTGGGCGGCTGTGGTCCGCGAGCTGAGCGCAATCCTACGGATGCGGATACGGATACGAGACTGGGGCGGGGCTGCCGGGGTTGGCCCGAGCCCGCGGGGCGTAATCAGTTCGGCGCGCCTGGTGCTTCGCCGGGATGGGTGAAGCCATGCTTCTGCCACGCGGTGGCGAGGAGCACCGTGCGCGCTTCTTCGGTTGGGCGCGGGCCGTCGTCGTGCTGGCGAATGGCGGTCCATCCCTGGAACCATCGCGCGGATGAGCAAGGATCGATGCGCGACGCGCCGCTCTGGATGCGCTGGTGCTTCTTGTGGTTCTGGAGGCAGTACACGAGGGCATTGCGCACCTGACGCGCGTTCGTGAGGTCACGACGGTGGTAGCGATCACCCCAGACCTGACCGCGGCCACGGCCTAGTGCGGCGTTGAAGAGGCGGTTGGCGCGCACCGAGAAGCTCTTCATCCCGCGGGCCAGCGCATCGTTGTCGTAGGCCTCGACGATGAGATGGAGGTGATCGCCTTGGACGGAGAATTCCACGACGCGAAAGTCGTCGCGCCGAGTCCGGCGAACCGCGCGCTCGAAGGCAGCGGATAGCGTCTGCGAACGAAAGCTCGGGAGGCCACGCTTCGCCCGCATCGTGACGTGCAGCGGGTTCCAGTACTTGTGCACCGCCCGTGCGCGATGCCGCACGTTCGCAAACGCCGCAGGCTTCGGCCCCGGCCGCTTCTTCCTCTTGCCCTCGAGCGTCAGCTTGCGCCGATCCTCGAAGGTCATCTGGACGGGAATACGACGGCGGGTCCTCATGACGAATGGGGCGATTCTATATTGACGCATCAATTGGCAAGGAAAAGCCGCTTTGGCGCGTGGCCCCGTC
>JAYTZB010000459.1:0-6076 GCA_043742085.1 Polyangiaceae bacterium | reverse complement strand
GTCGCGCACCTGTACTTCGAACCGGCAAGCTACGCTCCCGCCGCGTACGCGGCCTCCGATACCGATCCGGTGATCGACGCCGACCTCCGCACCACCGCGAAGGCGGTGGCGGACGCGCTCGTCGACCACCCTGCGGGCCGCTTGCTCCTGTCGTTCGGCGCGGAGATGAACGGCAACTGGACCGACTGGGGCTGCAAGAACGCCACCCCCGCGACGTTCATCGCGACGACCCGAAAATTCCATGCCGACGTCGCGCAGGAGCTCCTTGCGCGCGCCATCGATCCGCGGCGGGTCCGCTGGGTCTTTGCTCCGAATGCGACCTCATCGGGCGGCGGATGCGCGAGCGCAGCCGCGTACTACCCCGGTCACGACGCGGTGGATCTGCTGGGCATGAGCACGTACCGCACGGGCACCGAGTCGGTGGACGTCGCCGTGCTCGCGCCGTCGAAGCAGCTGATGGCCGACCTCGCGTACCCGCCCGCGTGGAGCCGCGATCGGTTCATCGTGCTGCAGACGGGCTCGCGCACCATCGCCGGTGACGATCGCGGCACATGGCTCACGTCACTGGTGGAGAAGCTCGCCGCCGACTCCACGTACGCCGGCGTGATCCCGTTCGATCTCTCCGACGCCGATCCGACGCGCGACTGGGCCTTGCTCGATCGCGCCAAGCCGCCGGTGGCGCGCGCTGGCTACGACGCGTTCATCGACGCCGCGCGGGCGCTGCCGCCGTCGGACCGCGCGCTCGAGGGCGTCTTCGACCCCTATTTCTGGGACGTTCGTGTCGGTGACCCGTCGTACGCGGAGATCCAGGCGCTACGCGGCGCGCATGTCACGAGCGGGTGCAGCGCGGCGCCGCCCCTCTTCTGCCCGACCGCGCTCCTCACGCATGGTGACGCCGCGGCCGTGCTCGGCGGCGCGTTCCAGGTCTCCGCGGCCGACGTCGCCGCCGCGCTCGGGGCCGGGGCCGCGGTGGATCCCGTCGGACGCGCCGCGCTCGCGTCGGCGCTCTCGACGCTCATGAAGGCGAAGCGTCCCGCGGCGATCAAGGACCTCGCGCGTCTGGCGTCCGACGCGCTCGTCGACCCGGCGCGTCCGGCGACGCGTGCCGAGGCAGCAGCGTGGGTTGTGCACTATGCACGTATTGCTCCCGCGCCTCGTCCCTGAGGAGAGGACGCTGTGATCGCGAACGCCACGTCGAAGGTCCGCTCCTCGCGACCCTCGAAGGCGACGTGGCCGGTGCTGCCGACGTCCAGGCCGAACACCACGGTCTCGCGCGCAGCGCCCGCGTCGAGCGCGAGCTCGAGGAGCACGCGCCGATAGCAGCTCGCGCCGCCGGGCAGCATGGCGTCGACCCAACCGATCGCGCGGCGTAACCGCGCGCGGCCGATGGGACCGCGCTCCTTGGCCGTTGCGCCCCGCGTGCGCAGCTCGTCGAGGATGCGCTGCGGCGCGTCCTTCGTGCGACGCTCGTCGATCGCGCGGACCTGGCGCAACACGCGCGCGAGCTCGACGGCGAAGGGCTCGGCGCGTTCCTCCGCCGCTCGCTCCTCGTGGGGGTCGAGGCGCCGGAGCGTGAGCGCGAAGCCATGCCTCGCCGAGAGCACGAGCCCGGCGAGACGGAGCTCGTCGAGGAGCGCCTCCTCGTCGAAGAAGCAGTGCGCGTAGCGATCGGGGCCGAAGCGGTCGCCCGGATCCGCCGCCCGCACGCCGGCGGCGCGGAGGACGCGGCGCGGCGCATCGATGGCGAGCCGCCCGCGGTGGCTCTGGTCGTCGGTGATCACGACGTGGAGCGCGACGCTCTCGCGTGCCGCCCGCGCCGCGAGGGAGAGCAGCCTCACGCGGCCCTCGACCGTCGGCATGCGGGCATAGATGCCGGGCGCGATGCGCACGACAGCTACGCTGCCGGCCCCGAGGGCGTCGAGCGCGTCGAGCGCGTCGACCGCATCGAGCGCTCCACCCTCGCCGTCGCCGATCAGCGCCGCGTCGCCCACCACCTGCACGCGCAGGCTCGCGAACGCCGCGCCGACATCGCCGGGTGAAGAGACCGCGACGAGCTCCGCAATCAGCCGGCCCAGTCCCGCCGCCGCCATCTCAATAGATCGGGCACGTCTCGCGCTCGAGGCAGCGATGCGTGGTGGGGTGACTGAGGACGTAGAGGTCCTTGCCCTGGGTGGCCAGGAAACGGACCAGCAGGTTGTCGTGATAGACGACGTCGTCGAAGGTCTTGCACGGGTCACCGTTCACGAACACGTGCTGGCCGCCCGGCTGGATGTACGCGTCGAGGACGCCCAGGAGCGGCGACGAAGCGGCCCACCCGCGGGCGTCGTCCTCGAAGGGTACGCCGGCGATTCGCGGCGCCCAGGCACGCGTCAGCGAACCGCTGTCGACAGCGCGGACGTCGGCGCTCCGCGCGAGACGGAGCGGCATCGCCGGTCGCGGCGCATCCCAGAGATTCGCGCCCTCGGCGAGCCAGTCGGCGTCGAAGAGCGCATGCGTGCACTCGCTCGCGGCGGGCGGCGTGATGCATGCCATGTTCGCGGCCTTCGAGACGTAGTTGGGCGCGCACGTCGCGCCGCCTCGCGTACGGTCGAGCCGCGCGAGCCCTTCGATGCTGTGCGAGTCGATCAGCACTTGATTGGGCGTCATTCCGCCGAGCGAGTCGAAGAGGGCCTGCGGTGTCGCGTATTCCGCCCACTCGGGACGAGTCACCGCGAAGCTCGGCGGGAGGAACGGCAGCGCGCCCGCGGCGCGCGCGAAGGCGTAGCCGGTGCCCGCGGGCACCATGGGATCGCCGGTGGTGTTCCACGCCACCACAGCGCGCGCCGGAAGCGGTGAGCCGTCGACGTTCGGCGCCACGCGGAGGGCGTAATAGGGCGCGAAGTTGATGGGGTCGCTCGAGTCGATGCCGGCCTGCACGAGATTGAAGAGGCGCCGCGCCTCGGGCGACTGGCGCGTCAGCCCGAGCCCCTCCTGCGGGGCAACGAGCGGCGAGCCCACCGGATAGAACTGATCGCGGAACTGCTGACAGCCGGCATTGTCGCCGTCGAGGTTCGAGCTCGCGAACGCCGCGTCGCAGGTCTTGCTGTCGTCTCCGACGATCCCGAGCAGCACCGCCGCCTGCTCGAACGTCCGGATGCGGCGACCCACCGGCGCGTCGGGCAGCATCGCGCAGCCCTTGTACGAGACCACCGCGTCGGGCTTATCGTAGATCTGGAGGTCGAGACGGTCGCCGACGTCCGCCGGGATCGGGATGCGAAAGCGCCCGTCCGCCGAGGTCCGCGCGCAGCGGCGCTCGCCGTTGCGGAGGTTCTCGAGCACCACGGTCTTCCCGACGTCGATCTCGCTCGGCGCGAGGCAGGCGATCTCGACCTCGTGCGAATTCGTGAGGTCGTTGACGACGAAGCGCACCGAGCGCTGATCGCCAGTGCACCTGGTCTGGGCAGCGTCGCCGACCTTGGAGATCGCGCTCGCGGGCACGGCGACGACGAGCGGGCTGAAGACCTGCTCCAGCACCGAGTCGGGAACGAGGGCCGACCGCGTCGCCACGTCCGTGAGCCCGGCGCCGCCGGAGATCGGCGCCGTTGCGGTGACCTCGGGATCGACGGCGCCGTGCACCATGGCCAGCACGCCGCCGAAGGAATCGCCCGACGTGGTGATGGTGACGCCAGGGCCGCCGAGATCCGGAATGCCGTCGCCGTCGAAGTCGCCCGCGCGATCAGGGAGGCCGTCGGCGTTGTAGTCCTGTGTCGACGCGCGCCCGTCGAAGGCGCGCAGCACGCGCGTCGCTTGCATCTCGTCGACCACCGACTGGCGGATGTTGTCGCGCGAATGGAAGATGTGCGCGCTCCAGAGAAGACCGCCGGAGTCGGGCACTCCGTCGCCGTTGAGGTCCTGCTGGCGTCCGGTGCCGATGGCGGTGACCCACGGCGTGAGGCACGTCGCGCCGAGGAACGCCTGCGCGACGCTCTGGAGGCCCGCGTCGAGATGGAGGCCGTGACCGGGCATGTTGATGCCCATCATGGCGAGGCCCTGCTTCGCGAAGTAGCCGGCGCGGATGATGATCTCGTCGGCGTGGAGCGTGGTGCCGTGTGCCCACACCGTGGTGGGGAACGGTTGATGTCGATCGGGGCGCGACCTGGGCACGCTGATCCAGAACTGCACGGTGTCGCGATTCACGCGTCCCTGGCCGTTCTTGAAGTCGAGCTGGAAGAGCCCGTCCGGGTCCTCGTGCTTCGGATCGCCGAGAAAATAGGGCGATTCGTAGCTTCCGATGACGAAATGATCGACGTCCTCGAGGCTGTCGAGCAAGCGCGTCAGCTCACCGCCGGAGAGGCCGAGCGCGCTCTGGAGGAGCTGGCTGAAGGAATCGCGCGCGGCCGCGACCTTGACGATGTACGGCGTGCCCTTGAACGGCGCGCACTTCGGGTTCGCGTCGATCTGTCCCGGAGACTCGTCGGCGGGATCGAGCGCGTTGCCGACCGCGCGTGCGGCGGTGGCGACCGGAGGGAACTCGGTCTCGAGGCGCGCGAACGGACCCTGGCCGTGGAGGCCGTCGCGCAGGAGGCGCATGTCCTCGTAGACGGGCTGCGTCGTGAACGTCCACACGAACGCCACGTGGTCGAGGCCGGTGCCGGCGACGTCGCCGTAGTACGCGGCGCGCGCAGGATCGCCGAGGATGGCACGCACGCGATCGGCGCCGGCGCGCTGCTGCGCATGATGGATGTTCGGGAACGGCGACTTCACCGGCTGGCCGTCGTGGCCCTTCAGCCGATCGGTGAGCACGACGGCGTACTCGCGCTTCTCCTCGAGGGGAACGACGGGGCGGAGCAGCAACGTGTCGCTCTCTCGCTCGTACCAGGGGATGACGTCCTCGATGCGCGCGTCCTTGCCGGTGAGGCGCAGCGTGTTCGGATGATCGAGGACGCCGTCGAAGTCGGTGTCGAGCTCGGGCCGGTACGCGTTGCGGGGGAGGCCGGCGCCCTCCTCGACCGTCTCGAAGAGGATGGAGTCCTGTCCGGCGCGCGGATCGTTCGGCCAGTACTTGGTGCGATCGCCGAGGGCGAGCGGGAAGTTGCCCTTGCCCATGTCGAGGATGACGGGCACACCGGTGGTGAGATCGACGATGTAGAACGGATCGTCCGAGGGGTCGTAATCGCTCGTGCGACGCGCCACGTCCTCGATGTCGATCGCGGTGTCGACCGCGCTCTGGCTCGCGAAGGCGACGGTGATGGGCGCGAAGGTTCCCCAGCCCTCGAGCGCATTGAAGCCTGCGCGGGCCGTGCTCTCGAGACGCGTCGGCGAGATCAGGCTCACGTTGATGCGGCGACCGGTGCGGCTCGACGGATCGGCGAAGGTCGCGATGTCGTTCGGCTGCGGGATCTCCGGGAGAGGGCGCCGCGTGGTGTCGAACACGACGACGGGGCCGTCGCCCGCCGGGGTGGCTCGCGCGCCGTCGGGCGCGGCGTCGACGTTGCACCCGGGCGCGACGGTCGTGAGCGCGGCGCACGCGACGACGAGGGAGAATGGAATCCCGAACAGCCTCGAGCCGCGCGCGTGCATCGCGCGAAGTTCTATCACGACGACCGAGGCGCGCCGAGCCGCGCGCTCAGCGCGGATCGACGATGCGGCCCATGAAGAGAAGCGTCTTCGTGGCGCGGTCGACGATGGCGATCACGTAGGGCCGGTCGACGGTCATCGGCACGAAGTGAACGGGCAGGGACTCCGACGAGACGAGCCCAACTTCGACGCCGGTGGCGGCCGCGGCCTCGGTGCCGCCTTCGTCGAGGTCGAGCGACGTCTGGTGGAAGACCCCGCCGATCGCGAGCCGGTCGCTCGTCGAGATGCCGGAGAAGTCACCGCCGTCGAACGCCGCCTTCATCCCCAGCGATTCGAGCGGAGCCTTGAGCGGGTACGAGCCGGTCAGCTTCGCCTTGGGAAACGAGAGCTCGACCGGCGTGCTGCGGAGGCCTTCGAGCACGTCGAGGACCTTGGCGCCGGTCAGCGCCGCATCGAAGCTCGCGAACGATCCGGTGGTGGGCGCGATGACGAGCAGCGCGGTATCTCCGCCGTCGTAGGG
>JAYTZB010000458.1:0-20393 GCA_043742085.1 Polyangiaceae bacterium | reverse complement strand
CGGGAGAGCGCGTCGTTCCGTGGCGGATCCTCGCGGTCACGTTCACGAACAAGGCTGCCGGCGAGATGCGTGCGCGGCTCGAGAAGCCGGAGCTCCTCGGGTCGGTGGCCCGGGACCTGTGGGTCGGGACCTTCCACGCGACCTGCGCCCGCATCCTCCGGAAGTACCCCGAAGCGATTGGCCGGTCGAAGAGCTTCGTCATCTACGACACGACCGATCAGAAGGCGGTCGTCACCCGCGCGTTACGCGACCTCGACCTCGACGATCGCCGCTACCCGCCGAAGCAGGTCCTCTCCCGCATCCACAAGGAGAAGCAGGAGGGCCGCGGCCCGCGGGACATGAGCCTCGACAGCTACATGGATGACGCCATCCAGAAGGCCTACGCGAAGTACGAGTCGGCGCTGCGCTCCGCCAACGCGCTCGATTTCGAGGATCTCATCCTCGGGGTGGTCCGGATCCTCGAGGCGCCCGCGGACGGAACGATGCCGGCGGAGGTCATCCGCGCCAAGGAGTCGCTCCAGAAGAAGTTCGACTTCGTCCTGGTCGACGAGTTCCAGGACACGAACCAGATCCAGTACCGGCTCATCAAGGAGCTCGCCACGCGCACCCGAAACGTGTGCGTGGTCGGCGACGACGATCAGTCGATCTACCGCTGGCGCGGCGCGGACGTGCGCAACATCCGAGGCTTCCGAAAGGACTACCCGGACGCGATGGTCGTCAAGCTGGAGCAGAACTACCGCTCCACGAAGCGCATCGTCTCGGCGGCGCTGGCGGTCATCGCGCCCTCGACCACGCGCGAGCCGAAGGAGCTGTGGACCGCGAACGACGATGGCTCGCCCATTCGCGTCGTGGCCTGCGCCGACGAGCGCGACGAAGCCGCGTGCGTGGTGCGCACCATCCGCGACGCGCGTGACGCGGGGATCTCGCCCAAGGACGTTTCGGTCTTCTATCGCGTGCATGCGCAGTCGCGCGTCCTGGAAGAGGCGCTACGCGCCGTGGACATGCCGTACCAGATCATCGGCGGCACGAAGTTCTACGAGCGCGCCGAGATCAAGGACGCCATCGCTTACTTGCGTGTACTCTGCAATCCTCGCAGCGACGTCGACATGCGGCGCATCATCAACACGCCGCAGCGAGGCATCGGCAACACCACGGTCGACCGCGTCTCGGCGTATGCGAGCTCGCAACGGCTGTCGCTCTTCGAGACCCTCGAGCGCCTCGAGGACTTCTCCGAGGACCTCGGTACCGCGGCGAAGAAGCGCCTGGGACAGTTCCGCGAGCTGCTGCGAGCGCTCGTCACCGAGAGCAAGGAGCGACCGCCCGCCGACGTGCTGCGCATGGTCCTCGCGAAGAGCGGCTACAAGACCGCGCTCGAGGCCGAGGACACCGCGGAGGCCGAGGGGCGCCTCGAGAACCTCGCGGAGCTCGAGGGCTCCATGCACGACTACGCCATCGAGGCCGAGGCGCGCGGCGAGCAGCCGTCGCTCGACGGCTTCCTCGAGCGCGTCTCGCTCCAGGCCGACACCGACAACATGGCCAAGGAGGGCGAGCCGCGCGAGCGCGTCACCTTGATGACCGTGCACGGAGCGAAGGGCCTCGAGTTCGACCTAGTCATGCTCACCGGCATGGAGGAGGACATGTTCCCCTACCAGAACAGCCAGGAGCGGAAGTCCTCCGAGGAGATGGAGGAGGAGCGACGGCTCGCCTACGTCGCCGTGACGCGCGCGCGGAAGCATCTCGTCGTCACGCACACGCGGCAGCGTCAGATCTTCGGGATCACGCGGCTCGGAACGCCGAGCCGCTTCGTCGGTGATCTGCCGCCCGATACCGTCGAGCATCTCGAGACGCCCGCGGCGCGAGCGACCGGCACCCAGGGGCGCTGGATCGATCGCGCGAACGGCAATGGCGGCGGGGAGCACACGCAGCCGACGTCGTGGAGGCCCGGCGGGAGAGCGGGGACGGGGACGGCCACCGGGACGGCCACGGGAGGAGGATGGCGGCATCCGCAGGCGGCGGCGCGCGGGCCGGCAGCCGCGGCGCGCGCACCAGGGGAGCGCTTCGTCGAGTACGAGGCGAGCAGCGAGGGCGGCGAGGGCGTGTCGCTCCAGCGCGGCATGACCGTGCGCCACGAGAAGTTCGGACGTGGCGAGGTGCTCAACGTGGTGAGCGTCGGCGAGCCCGCCGTCGTGGCTTTTTTCCCGGGCTGGGGCGAGAAGAAGGTCCTCGCGCGGTTCTTGAAGCTCGGCTGACGCGCGGGCCGAGATCGCTCAGTGGCTTTCGCAACGAGGGCCGCAGATGCCCCGCGTGCCGCCGTCCTTGAGGCACCCGCCGCGGCATTCGAGCTCGACGTTGCACGGCGCGCCGGTGCTCTTTCGCGGGCTGCACTTGCCGCCGATGCACTGCAGCGGTGGCGTGCACGCGCCAGCGGGACACGGTGCGCCCTCCTTTTCCGGCAACACGACGGTGACGCATTGCTTGGTCGGGATGTAGCCGTGCTTCTGCGGCGCTGCCCCCGGCGGCACGATGCACTGCATGCCGTCTCGGCATTCGCTCGTCGCCACGCAACCCTCGCCGTCGTGAAGCGGCGCGCGGCACTTGCGCCGGATGCAGCGCTCCTTGCATTCGGGGTGACGCTGGTCGAGATCGGTCTGCCGCGTGTACGTCGCGAGCGCGTCGACCGAGCCGCCGCACGAGGCCTCGTCGCTGACACCGGGCGCGCCGCACGTGCCGACCGCGTTCGGCCCGTGGTCCCTGCAACGCAGATCGCCCGTGCACTCGAGCGACGAGCGACACGTCTGACCGGCGGCGCGCAGGCCTCTGAAGAGACCCTGACACGCGGGCGGAGGACCAGGCACGAACGGGCCGACCCAGTCGCATCCTTCGAGCGTCTTGTCGAAGGCGGCGACGCATGCGTCGACGTCCTTCTCGTCGAGCGCGACAGCGTGGTGACGAAGGGCGGCGCTGAGGTGAAGCGTGCATCCTGCAACGGTCGAGACGCCGGGCGCCGCGTTGCAGCACGCCGCGCGCTTCTTCTCCGGCAGCGCGGTGAGCGCTTCGCAGAGCTTCTCGGCGAGGGGCATCGCCGGCTCGTTGCCATCCAGGCGATAGGTATCCACGTCCGCGCTCGCCGCGTCGCCGCCGCCGCCGCTCGTCGCATCGCTCGAGCGCGCGTCGATGGTCGCGTCGGGGCCGTCCGGTGCGGGCTTCGGACAACCGGTGCCGAGGAGCGAGACCGAGAGCGCGATGACGAGCGATCCGAACGCGGTCAGGCGAGCACGCACGAGCCTCATGCGCCGCACGTTACCACTCCGTCCTTCAGTTCTTCACGCCGCCGCAGGTCGCGTAGAAGAAGGGCGACAACCCGAACTCGTTGATGTTCGCAGTCGAGCAGGAGACGCCCGCCGGACAGCCGGGATCGGCGGTGAACGCCGCGCAGAGCTGCGCATGCGAGGTCGCGCACGATGCCTTGCACGAGGAGACCGACTGACCGGCGACCACGTCGAGACAGCACGACGTTCCCGCCGCGCAGTTCGAGCTGTTGTCGCACGCGAGCGCCGCGCTGCCCGGCGCCGACGGATTCGGAGCGACGTTGGGGCAGGTCGCTCCGGTCATGCACGCGTATGCGGTCGCGCCCGTGATGCAACAGAGCTGACCGGGGATCGCGCACGTCAGTGACATGCCGCACTTCAGGGAGCTCGTCGTGTTGCCGGGCCCAGCATCGCTACCTGGTACCGAGGCATCGGCGGCGGCATCGACGCCGCCTTCGCTGCCGGTCGCGCTGTCCGAGCCGGGGCCGCCGTCGACACCGCCGCTGGTGCCGACCGCGCCGCTCGAGCCGTTCGTCGCGCCGGTACCGACCGCGCCGTTCCCGCCGGGGTTGCTACCGTTCGCGCTGCCGAGTTCGCCGGCGCCATCCGAATTCGCGCAGCCCGCGGCCACGAGCCCGATCGACAGCACGACGCCCGACGAGACCGATACCCACGAGCGCACTGTCATCGACAAGAGAGCCTCCGAGAGGTGATGCGAAAACGAAAACGCCGAGCTCGTTACAGGAGCTCGGCGTTTCACTTCATCGTGCTTCAGGACGGCGGCGTCTTACCGCCGTCCGTGTCTTGCTCCGAGGTGCACGCGCCCGCGGCTCTTCGCGTGTCCGGTCCGGCTCA
Organism: Polyangiaceae bacterium; assembly: GCA_043742085.1. Lineage (GTDB taxonomy): Bacteria > Myxococcota_A > Polyangia > Polyangiales > Polyangiaceae > Labilithrix. The sequence goes on along the minus strand of JAYTZB010000458.1, from coordinate 16,230 downwards.
GCTGCGGAGTGACCGGGCCCGCGGCGAGGAGTGCCGCGTTGCGGTTCTCGAGCGAGGCGACCGCGAGGTCGTTCTCGTCCGCGCCCGCGGCGCTTCCTTGGTCGCTTCCCGACCCACAGGCGACGAGCATCGCCCCTGCCAATCCAATCAGTGCCATCGAGATCGTGCTGCGCATGAGAAGAGCTCCTTTCCTGGTCGAGGGGTCGATCACCACGGCGACGGCGCGGGAGCGGCCGTGGAGATGCCGGTCGAACCTGCCCCCGAGCCTTCGCCGTGGACGAGGAACCCGAGGTTCCACATCGTCGCGGGGACGACGGGGAAGCCGCCGAGCGTGTTCTCCGGGAAGATGAACTCACCCATCGGCGCCATGTACTGGCCGGTGAAGAGGCCGTTCGCGAACTGCGCGCGCTCGAGGCAGAGGCCGGTGGTGGGGGCGTCACCGGGGATGGCCGCGCCAGGGGCCGCGCCGGGAAGCGTCGGCGCGGTGCCGAGCGGAGCGTTGACGTTGATCCAGGCGGTCCCGGCATTGACAGTGCCGTTGTCGAGGTTCGAGCTGGGCATGGCGACGCCGCTGTCGTCGATGACGGCCGGCGCGCAGAGCGAGCGAAGCGCCGCGCGGACGTAGCGGGTCGGCGAGTTCGTGACCGCGCAGCCCTGGTCGGCGCCGGCCGTGAGGCTTCCGGGCGCCCCGCCAGCGGGACACACGCGCGTGGTGTTGATGGCGGGGACCGCGTTGGCGCGGATGCGAGCGCGTCCGGGCTGCGGGCCGACGTACTGGGTCTGGATGCCGCCGCCGAACGGCTGGGCGGTGGTGGCGAAGGCGTTCTTCTGGTCGGCCTGCTGCGCGAGCGCGCCCGTCATGCCTTCGGTGGTCACCCAGCGGAAGTACTCGCCGCCCGGCACGGGCGCGAGGAAGTTGCCGCCCGATGCGATGGGCCGCGTCGTGGCCGGCGTGATCGCGAAGCCCTTGTCGTCGAGGTAGATGTCGACGAGCGAGCCGACGTCGCTGGTGTTCGCCTCGAGGAAGATGCGCGCCGTGGCCTCGATGCCGGGCGTCGCGGCTGCCAGCTTCGGGCTGGGGTCGACGCCGATGCCGAGCGCGCCGATGCCGATGAACGCCGGCAGCGTGCGCGGCTGCGTGTAGATGGCAACGTTCGCTTCGATGGTGTGGACCCACACCACGTCGCCGGTGTTCGTGACGTCGGCGGCGGCCGCGGGCGTGTTGCCACCGCGGACGAGGGTGCCGGCCCACTGGATGAAGTCGCCCACCTCGAAGGGCGCCTGCTCGCGCGGGTCGGGGCCGGGTGCTGCGAGCGCGCCGCCGGGGGCTGCAAGCGCGACGACGTTGCTCGGCTGGATGGCGGCGGCCGCGGCCGCGCCCGGGTAGCCCTGGAGGGCCGGCATCACGAAGCCGGTGCAGAAGCCGCCCGGCACCGGGGGCGTCGGCGAGACGTCCGCACCGGGGATACGGAAGCCCGAGACGGCGGCAGTGCCGCCGCCCGCGAGGGCGATCTGGCCGGTGAGGCCGGCGTTACCCGCGGCCGACGGCGACGCGAACGTGCGGCACGCGCCGGTGGGGCGGTTGGTGGTCGGGCACTGCGGGTCGATGCCCGGCGGAGCGACGCGCGGAACGCACATCGGATAACCGGTCGCGCCGGTCTTGATGGTCGGGTTGGACGTGTCGACGCTGAAGCGGAGATCGGGGACGAGCTGCGCTCGCCCGTAGCGGCCGATCGGGTCGGCGATGACGAGCCGGCTCTCGGCGGCGGCACCACCGATGGGCGACGGGCTGCTCACGTAGATGGAGCCGTCGTTGTAGTCGATCCGCGAGATGTAGCCGGCGCCGGCGTTCAAGGATTGCTGGGAGATCGAGACGAGGCCGGCGACGTGGGTGCTGCCCACGCCGGCGTTGGCCGCGCCGCCGATGATGTTTCCGTCGACCGTGATCTCGACCGATGAAAGGATCGGGCCGGGTTGGCCGCCGCCGCCGGCGGGGGTCGCCGTACCGCCGGAGCCGTCCAGCGCCAGCGAGGAGAGTATCGACGGCGAAGGCGCGAGCGGGTTGTTGAGGTTCGTCGGACAGACCGAGTCGGCCCACGTGAGCGAGTTCGCGGGGAACTGCACGATCGTGTTGGCCGGGACGATGATGACCATGCCGTTGATGGTGACGGTGCCGCCGGAGGTCTGTCCCGCACCGCCCGGACCCGCGCAGCCGCCATTGACGGTGACCGCCTGAGCGATACCCGAGACGGAGAAGCCGGTGTCACCCGTGCTGCCGGCGGCCGGGAAGCCGAGCGTGCTGTACGCGCGAAGCTGCGGCCCCGCCGTCGGCGAGAACTTGTTCGTCGGCGTGCCGCTCACAGTCGGCGGCTTCGCCGTACCGCCCTGCGCGAACACGACACCCGCGAGCATGAGCACGCTGCCGCCCAGCATCATCGAGCGCCCATGACGGCGCAGCACGCGTCCCGAGCCGGAAGACCCAGTGAGGCGATCGATGAGACGAAGTGAGTGGGTGCGCATCGGGTTTTTCCTGTCCGCTCCGGAGGAGCGAGCTGTCGTGGGTGAGGCGTGCGGTGTCTGGAGAAGGTCGTGCAGCGCGCCGAAGCAGGCGCGCCGTGAGCGAAGGCAATGAGCCGCCATCGCCGCTGCGGGGGGCAGCGGACGGGGCGAGGGACTCGGCCTCGTGGATGTGGGACTAAGCACGACGCGTGCCGCGTTTGGCCGTCGTGAAAAGCCTTGGTGATTTTTGCCTCACCCTCGAAACGAGGACCCAAACGTTGGGTTCGGCGCCAGGAGCCTGCGCAACTTGAGGCCCCTCGGGTGCTCGTGTTGCGCACCTTTGGTGTGCAGCTTGTGCATTCGAGCGGCCCGGATCGCAGCGGAGGGAGCCGACGCGACGGATCCCGTGCGCGACCACCTGTAGGCGCTGCTCGTGTTGCGCTCTGCGACCGCCCTAGTTCGCGCCGGTGACCTTCGCTGCGCCGCTCGCCTTCGACTTGCCGGTGACGGTGGTGCCCGTGCAGTCGACCTTCGCCGCCGCCGAAGCGACCACCGAGTTGGTGGTCGCCTTGATGCTGCCACCGGTCATCGTGACCTTCGCGTTCGCGCTCGCCTCGATGCCGGTCGCTGCGGTGATGTCGACGCCGGTGAGCGAGAGCTGGCAGTTGCCGCTCGCCTTGATGGCGGTGCCGCTCACGTTCGCCTTTACGCCGACGAGCGAGATCACATCGTTACCCGAGCACTCCAGGGTGGACTTGCCATCCCACTTCGCGGCGGCTCCGGTCGCTCCGCTCGCAACCCCTGCGCTGCCGCTCTTCGCCGCGAAGTAGATGTATCCGGCGAGCCCGATGCCGCCGAGGACGAGGAGACCGATGATGACGGCGCCGATGATCCAACCCCAGATCATGCTCGACGCCTTGTCCTCGAGGAACCCCTCCGGGGACTTGCCGTTGATCTTGAGCTTCAGCTGCTGGCCGCCGCCCATGTCGAAGGTGCCGGCGGCGAGGTTGTGCTGCTGCTGCTGCTGCTGCTGCGGAGGAGGGCCGAAGCCGAGGTTCTGCGCGAACATCGCGTTGAACTCGGGGTTGTTACCCCCGCCCGGAGCTTGCACTTGAATGGGCGTCAGTTGCCCGTTCTGGTTGCTGAACAGCGCGAGGCACCGCGTGCATCGTGCATACTGTCCATTGCCCGCCCACTCGAACGCGCCCCCACAGCTCGAGCATTGCATGGGGCCGTCGTATCAGAAGACGAAGCCGTAGGAGACGAAGGGGCCGCCCGCCACTTCCCCGATGCGGATCCGCTCGATCTCCTTCTTCGCGGTCCACGTCTTCGGCGAGAGCACGTAGGGGAAGAGCGAGCCGACGAGGCCGGCGCCCATCGCGACGGCCACGCGACCGCTTCGCTCGGGGACCGGCCAGCTCACCGGCACCGCGCCCAGGAAGATGTAGTCGATGGCGGGCGCGGTCACGACGGCGAGCAGCGAGATGGCCACCGCCATCGGCCAGGCAGCTCGCACGTTGCCCTCGGGCGGCGCGCCCCCGGCCCACAAGGGATCGCACTTGGGGAGGGAGAGCCACGCGCCGCTCAGGAAGCCGCCCCAGAAGAAACCGAGGACGCCGGGCCCGACGAGACGCACGGCCGGCGTCTCCGACTGCTTCAAGGGACCGATGCTCAGGAACGTGCTGCCGACCACGCCCGCAGCCATCGTGCCCGTGTAGAGCCAGTCGAACGACGAGGCCTTCTCGCACAGCGCGATCTCGCGCGGCTGGCGCGGCCGGAAGTCCGTTGCCGCGTAGACGTAGGCGGGCGGATCGGGAGGTGCCGCGCCGGGATTGCGCGCCGGATCGGTCGAGTCGGCAGGCAGGGCCCCGTCCACGGTCGCGGACGCTACCACGCCTTTACGCGCGTGGGAAAAACGGCAATCCTCCCGCGGATGAAGGTCCCGGCGAACATCTTCCGCGAGTACGACATCCGTGGCGTCGCCGATCGCGATCTCTCCGACGAGCTCGCCGAGGGAATCGGTCGCGGTCTCGGGTCGCTGCTCTCCGCGGGGTCGGGCGGAAAGAAGCTCCGCCTCGCCGTCGGCCGCGACTGCCGCCTGTCGAGCCCGCGCCTCCACGTGGCGCTCCTCCGCGGTCTGTCCAAGGCCGGCGTCGACGTGGTCGACATCGGGGTGGGGCCCACGCCGATGCTGTACTTCGCGGTCCATCATCTCGACACCGACGGCGGCGTGATGATCACCGGCAGCCACAACCCCGGCGACGAGAACGGCTTCAAGATGATGCGCGGCAAGGCCAGCTTCTATGGCGCCGACATCCAGAAGCTGCGCGAGCGCATCGTCGCGCAGGATTTCGGAGCGGAGAGCACCGGCAAGCTCGAGTCGTTCGACGTCCAGGACGCCTACGTCAAGACGATGCAGGAGCGCTTCGACTTCAAGGGAGCGAACATCGTCTTCACGCTCGACTCTGGCAACGGGTCGGGCGGCCCGCTCGGCATGCGGACCATGAAGGCCCTCGGCCTCGCGCCCGACCCGCTCTTCTGCGAGATGGACGGGCATTTTCCGAACCATCACCCCGATCCCACGGTGGAGAAGAACCTCGCCGCGCTCGTGGCGCGCGTGAAGGAGACGAAGGCTCGCGTGGGCATCGCCTACGACGGAGACGCGGATCGCGTGGGCGCCGTCGACGCCGAAGGCAACGTCATCTGGGGTGACAAGCTCCTCATCTTGTTCGCGCGCGGCGTCCTCGAGAAGAACCCCGGCGCCACCATCCTCGGCGAGGTGAAGTGCTCGCAGACGCTCTACGACGACATCGCCAAGCACGGCGGCAAGCCGCTGATCTGGAAGACGGGCCACTCGCTCATCAAGACGAAGATGAAGGAGACCGGCGCGCTGCTCGCGGGTGAGATGAGCGGTCACGTCTTCTTCGCCGATCGCTACTTCGGATACGACGACGCCATCTACGCGAGCCTTCGCCTCCTCGAGATCCTCGCCAAGGACCCGCGGCCCCTCGCCGAGATGCTCGCCGACGTGCCGAAGACCTTCTCGACGCCCGAGCTTCGCGTCGACTGCCCCGACGCGATCAAGTTCGACGTCGTGGCCGCCGTGACCCGCCGCTACAAGGAGAAGGGCAACCCGGTCCTCGACATCGACGGCGCGCGCATCACGTTCCCGGGGTCGAGCGACGCGCCCAAGTGGGGACTCGTCCGTGCGTCGAACACGGGGCCCATCCTGGTCATGCGCTTCGAGGCGGGCACGCCCGAGGAGCTCGCGCAGATCCGTGGCGAGGTCGAGGCTGTCGTCACCGAGGAGCGCGCGAAGCTTGCGTCGTCCTAGCGAACGATGAGCGGCGAGGAAGGCATTCCCGCGGCGGTCGCGCCTCCCAAGACGTGGACCATCGGCTCGCTCGTGAAGTGGGCGACCGACGATTTTCGCACGCGCGGGATCGAGAATCCGCGCCTCGACGCCGAGCTCCTCGTAGCGCATGCGCTCGAGATCGATCGCATGCGCGTCATCCTCGACGCGAATCGTCCGCTCGAAGGCGCCGAGCTCGTGCAGCTGCGCGACCTCGTCAAGCGACGGCGCGCGTTCGAGCCCATCGCCTACTTGCGCGGCTACCGCGAGTTCTATGGCCTGACATTCCGGGTCGACAAGCGCGTGCTCGTCCCGCGGCCCGACACCGAGACGCTCGTCGATGCTGCGCTCGCGCGGAGCACGCACGTCTCGATGTCGATGCGGCAGCTCGACCTCTGCACCGGATCGGGCTGCGTGGCCATTGCGATGGCTCGGCAAAGGCCGACGGCGATGGTGTTCGCGTCCGACGTCAGCGCCGATGCGCTGGCGGTCGCGCGCGAGAACGCGCTGCGGCTCGGCGCCTACAACGTGGCGCTGGTCGCCTCCGATCTGTTCGCCGCGTTCGCCGGCAAGCGCTTCGACGTGATCACCGCGAACCCGCCGTACATCGCCACGCCCGAGATCGCCACGCTGATGCCCGACGTGCGCGACCACGAGCCACGCCTGGCGCTGGACGGCGGCGCCGACGGCCTCGATCTCGTTCGCCGCATCGTCGCCGCTGCTCCGGATCACCTCGAACGCGGCGGCGTGCTCGCCATGGAGATCGGCGCCGGTGAGGCGCCCGCCACCGTCGCGCTCTTCGAGGCGCGAGGCTTCGTCGACGTCCGTGTGCATCGTGACATCGCGCGCATCGAGCGCGTGGTCAGCGGCGTCCGCGCGGGATAATCGGTCTGCCGGTGCGAACGCGCGTCCTCGCCTCTTCGTCACGCGCGTGCGCGCTCGTCGCGTCGCTGCTGGTGCCGGCCTCGGCGCTGGCGCAGACGCGCGCACCGGCGCTCGGCGTCGCTGCCCCCGGAGGTCCGCGCACGGCAGAGGATCTGACGCGCGCGCGCATCCTCGATCAGCAAGGCGCGAAGGCCTACGGCGACGGACGCTACAACGACGCCATCCGTTACTTCGAGGAGTCGCACCGCCTCGGCGGTCCGCCGTTCGAGCTGTGGAACATCGCGAAGTGCCACGTGCGGCTCGATCAGCCGGAGCAGGCGGCCGACCTGCTCGAGCGGTACCTCGCGACCCCGACGCTCCCCGCTGACGATCGCGAGGAAGCGACGCAGCAGCTCGACGGGCTCCGGCGGCGGACCAGCACGGTGACCGTCGCGTCGCAGCCGAGCGGAGCGGCCGTGACGCTCGATGGGCGCGTTCCGCCGGAAGGGAACGGCAGGACGCCCACGTCGTTCACGGTACAGCCGGGCCCGCACACCATCACGCTCACCGCCGCGAAACGTGCAGTCTACACGCGAGCCTTCGACGCCCGGTACGGACGCGCCCTCATCATGGACGTGCAGCTCAAGGAGGAGGCGGGCCAGGCCTCGGGGAGCGCCGCGAATCCTTACGGTGACGGCGAGGTGAGGCGCATCGCGCTCCGCGGCGACGTCGGCGTGATGCTGCCTCGCTACGGCAGCGTGGGGGGCGCGGCGCATCCGACGCTCACCGCGAGCGGCACGTATCGCTTCGCGGACGTGGGCGCGACGACGTTCGCGGTCGGCGCGATGCTGCTGCTCACCGGCGACTCGTGGGACAACACCGTGGCGGCGCCGAGCACCGTGGCTCCGTGTGGGGCCCTTCGTAACCCGCGGTCCGATACCGCGCTCTCGATGTTCGTCATGGGCACGGCGGGATGGGAGATCGCGCCGCGCTGGCGGGTGCACGCCATCGCCGGCCTCGGGCTCGCCGCGATCGTTGCCGACGACCTCGGCGGCGACGTGTTCGTGGCGGCGTGCAAGCCATCGCCGGGACCGCGGCCGGCGATCATGTTCGGCGGACAGCTCGACTATGCGCTCACCCCGGCGGTGCGACTCTCGGCGCTGCCGATCCTGCTCCAGCTCCAGCCGGCCTTCGAAGGGACACGCAGCCTACCGATCGACACCAGCGGCGTGTGGATGCGTGCCACCATCGCCGTCGGCGCGGGCGTGGACCTGTGATGTGCTAGCGATGGTGACGACGTGACGGTATCCACGCTCTTCGACTTCAACGGCGTGCTCGTCGACGACGAGTCCGTGCATCTCGAAGCCTTCCGCGCGGTGGTCGAGCCGCTCGGCATCGTCATCGACGACGCCACGTATGCTGCGCGATACCTCGGCTTCGACGACGCCGGCGCGTTCCGGGCGATGCTCGAGGACGCCGGCGCGGAGGCGTCGGAGGCCGAGGTCGCGCGCCTGGTCGCTGCCAAGAAGCCCGTCTACATGCAGATGATCGAGGGAGCGCTCGTGATCTTCGACGGGGCAGCCGACATCGTTCGGCGCCGTGCGGCGCTGGGGCCGGTCGGCATCGTCTCCGGCGCCCTGAAGGAGGAGATCGAGCACGCGCTCGCCGTCATGGGGGTACGCGACGCGATCACGTTCATCGTCTCGGCCGACGACACGACGCGCTGCAAGCCCGATCCCGAGGGCTATACGCTCGCGCTGAAGGCCCTCGACGAGGCGCTGCCGGTCGGAAAGCGCGCGCGCTCGCACGTGATCGTGATCGAGGACTCGCTGGCCGGCATCGAGGCCGCGAAGGCGGCCGGCTTGCGCTGCGCGGCGGTCGCGCACTCGTACTCCGCGGAGAAGCTCCGCGCAGCCGGCGCCGACATCGTCGTGCAGCACCTCGCGGACCTCACCGACGACATGCTCGACTACGAACCGGCGCCGCACGGCCCGGCGAGCGGTGGTCCGAGCGAACGATGAGGGCTGCGGCTCGCAGCATGGCGCGCGTGAAGCGCGGGACCATCCTCGCGATGGCCGTTGCGGGCTCGCTCGTCGCGCGCGGGGCTTCGTCTGCCGGCGAGGCGGGAGGCGCAGCGGGAGCCGCAGCCGCTCGGCACGCCGCGAGCTTTCCCGCGCCGGGCGCCGACGGGTGGCGCGCGTCCGGTCACGATGCCGTCCGCGGGATCACCATCGGACCGATCGAGAACGGCTATCACCCGGGCGTCGGCTACGGGAGCGAGGCGTATGGACGGACGCTCGACGAGTGCGTTCGCGCCGGCGCGACGTGGGTGGCCATCACGCCCTTCGGCCGTGTCGCCGACCTCGCGGGGCGCGGCGTCGATCCCTCGTTCGAGCAGCCCTTCGCGAAGAACCGCGAGGACGTGCGCCGCGGCATCGCCATGGCACATGCGCGTGGCCTCTCGGTGATGCTCGTGCCGCATCTCTGGGTGGAGTCGGGAGAATGGCGCGCGAAGATCGATCCGCCGACCGACGCTGCCTGGCAGACGTGGGCGCGCAGCTACGGCGCGTTCGTCAAGGGATGGGCAGAGGTGGCGGAGAGCGCGCATGCCGAGCTGTTCTCGGCGGGCGTCGAGCTGCGCTCCTGGGTGACGACGACGCACGCGCCCAGCTTCGCGGCGTTGATTCGCGAATTGCGTGCAGTCTACAAAGGGCCGATCACGTATTCGGCGAACTGGGACGACGTCGAGAGCTCGGTGATCCTCGGTGAGCTCGACGTCATCGGGGTGAACGCGTTCTATCCGCTCGCCGACAAGGAGGGCGCACCGTTCGAGACGCTGCTCGAGGGCGGCAAGAGGGTGCAGGCTCGCGTGCGCGCGCTCGCCGACACGTGGCAGCGTCCCATCCTGTTCACCGAGATCGGCTACACCACGCGGCGCGATCCCGCCGTTCGCCCGTGGGAGTGGCCCGACGCGATGACGGGCGTGCGCGTCGACGAGACGGCACAGGCTGACGCGTATCGTGCGCTGGTCGCGCCGCTCCTCGACGAGCCTCGCTTCATGGGGTTCTTCGTGTGGCGCGTCTATGCCGATCCCGATGACGTCTCGCAGGAAGCGGAATGGGGCTTCTCCCCGCGGGGCAAGCTGGCCGAGCTGGTGATGCGCGACGCCTTCGCCGCGACGTGGGCCGGCGACGCCACACGCCGCCACGGCTGGCCCCCCGCCGCCCGCGTCCCCGGCCTCTACCCCTGAGAGAGCACCGGAGGAGAGGAGAGCAGAGACCGCGGAGTCACGAAGGGACGGAGAAAGCACGGAGATCAGATTTGGCTGCCGAACGCGGGCCGAGGGGGAGCGTGTTTACAACGAGGCAAGTCCGTCGCTTGTCTCGAGCCAGATCGGCTCCGTGGTCGCCTCCGTCGCTCCGTGACTTCGTGGTCTCTGAGCTCGGTGCTTCCGTAAGTCGAGCGGGGGAGTTGGCCGCGGGGGGTGGCGGTTTCGTACGATCCCCGGGCTATGGCCGGCGCGTTTCGAATTGCCCTCTTCGCGGGGACTCTCGCGGTGGGGTCCTGGCTCGGCCTCGGCAAGCCGACCGTCGCGGACGCGCACGCGTGGGTCGACAAGGCGAAGGCCGGCGCGGATGCGAAGGCGGACACCAGGGCGAGCACGAACGCCGACGCGAATGCCGACGCGGAGGCCAAAGCAGACGCGAAGGAGCTCGCGGGGCGTGATCTCGGGAGCATTCCTTCGATGCGCCCGTGGCCCGAGCTCAACGCCGAGGCCAGCATCACCAAGGCCTGGATGGTGGCCGAGGGGCCCGCCTATCGCGCCGGCAGCGGGCGCCGCCTCGTGACGCTCACGTTCGACGACGGGCCGTTTCCCGAGACCACGCCCACCGTCCTCAAGATCCTCGCAAGGAGCAAGGTGCACGCTTCGTTCTTCGTGATCGGGCGCTACCTCGAGGGCGAGGACGAGCGCGCGAAGCAGTCGCGCGAGGTCCTCAAGCAGGTCGCCGCTGCCGGTCATCTCATCGGCAACCACACACACGATCACGCGAACCTCGCCGCCGTCACGCACACCGAGGTGCTCGAGCAGATCGATCAGGGCGCGGCGTCGATCGAGCGCGTGACCGGCAAGCGACCCATCCTCTTCCGTCCGCCCTTCGGCAAGCTCGATGACTTCGGGCAGCAGGCCGTGCGCGAGCGCGGCCTCGATCTCCTCTTGTGGAGCGTCGAGAAGCAGGACATGCAGCGCGAGGACTCGCACGAGGTGTTCCGCGAGCTGGTCGGACAGATCGAATACAAGGAGGGCGGCATCGTCCTCCTCCACGACATCCGCTGGACCTCGATCGCCGTCCTGCGCGAGCTCCTGGGATGGCTGCGTGAGCATCGCTGGGATCCGAAGCGTCCCGCGCGCTTCGGCTACGAGATCGTCGATCTTCCCACGTACCTTCGCGAGGTCGCGGCCGCGCCGCTTCCCTACGCGACGCGCGATGCGCTCGAGCGCGATCGCGAGGCGGCTGCCCACGAGCGCGGTACCACGCGACCCTCCACGGTGAGCCGGAAGACCCGGCGCGTGTCGCCGGGGTTGCCGGTGGACTAAATCCGATGCGAGGCTGCGCTCCTCGCATGCTGCGTCATCGAATCGGTGTTGCTCTGGTGCTCCTCGCGAGCGCGAGCTGTTCGCGCGCGGAGCGCCCGTCGTCCAGGGCTCGACTCGCGAGCGCGAGCAGCTCGGCGGGATCCGCTCCTGCGCCGTTCGTCACGCATCTGCTGCGAAGGGGGCCGGCACCGCAGCCGTGGGGCGCGCTGACGCCGCCCGCGAACGTCACCGAGGTACGAATTCCGTCGGACGGTCGCCGCCTCCTCGCGTGGTTCGCGACTCCGCCGAGCGCGAAGGCGGCCGCCGTCCCGGTGCTCGTCTACCTCCACGGCGGCTTCGCGTTCGACAGCGAGGACTTCGACGTCGCGCGTCCCTTCTTGCAAGCGGGGTTCGCCGTCCTGACGCCCACGAGCCGCGGCGAGAACGGAAATGACGGCGCGTTCGAGCTGATGCTCGGAGAGGTCGACGACGCGCTCGCTGCCGTCGCGTGGGTCGCCGAGCAGCCGCGCATCGACAAGAACCGGATCTACGTCTTCGGACACAGCAGCGGTGGTGCGCTCGCTGCTCTCCTCAGCTTGCGCGGCGACGCGCGCATCAAGGCGACCGGCAGCGCCGCGGGCTTGTACCCGGCGGCGCAGTTTCTGGCCTGGCAAGAGGAGGGAATCGTCCCGTTCGATCCCAGCGTGGCACGCGAGTGCGAGGCACGCGTCGTCCTTCCACGCGTCGACCGCGTGAAGACGCGACACATCGCCTACGTGGCGTCGGAGGAAGGCTGGACGCCGGCTCGTGCGCGGCAGACGATGGCGCCTGCGGTCAAGGCCTCGGCGCCCTTCTCGGTGGTGGTCATGCCGGGATCCCACGAGGGAATCCTCGCGACGGCCCTCGACGAGTTCCGCCGCACCATCGCCGACTGACCGCTCAGCCCCCGTTGATCGATTCGCAGACGGCGGAGTCCTTGCCCACGAACTTGCCGTCGCGCGCCTGGACCTCGCAGTAGCCGCCGGAGCGCACCTGATCGACGTACTGGACGACCGCCGCGTTCGACCACTCGCGGGCGCCGTCGAAGCGCGCGCGGATGACGCCGCTCTTGTCGATGATCCACGTCTCCGGATAGAGCGTCGTGCCGAACTTGCCGGTGACGTTCTTCGCGTCGGGGTCGATGAGCACGGGAAACGGCGGCTCGCCCTTGAGGACAGCCTTCAAGACGTCGGTCGCCTCCTGCGCGGTGTCGTCGGTCGAGACCGTGACGAGCGCGACGTCGTCACGCGGTGCCAGGATGCGTGCCAGGTCGGCGATCTCGGGCATCTCCTCCATGCAAGGGCCGCACGTGCGCGTCCAGAAATTGAGGACCACGACCTTGCCGCGGTAGCTGTCGAGCGTGACCTCGTGGCCCTTCACGTCCTTCAGCTTGAAGTTCGGCGCCTTCTTCTCGAAGCCGGCGTAGTTCGGACGGAGGAGACAGGTCGCGCTGCAGCGACGCCGCGATTCGCCTTCCTTCGCGACCGACACGAACGCGTAGACGCCGACGGCCGCAGCGAGCACGAACGCGAGGTGCGCCAGGGGGGCGAAGGGACTCTTCTGCTCGCGATCGCTCACGGTGCTCACGTGAGGGAGCTTCGCACAGATCGGCGGCCGCGGGGGCGGCGCCGGCAAGGCGTGAGGTGATGGTGCTGGGCTACTCGGAGGCCGGGCGCCGTGCTATTTCCGCGGGCCTTCATGTCAGAGACCACCGATCGAAGCGGGCACCCGACCTCACGCACCACACTCGCGAAGGCTGTGCTCGTGGCGATCCATTTGCCCGATGCCGACGACCTCGAGTTCCGGTCCAGCGTCGAGGAGCTCGAACGCCTCGTCTCGACCCTCGGCTACCGCACCATCGCCAAGGTGACCCAGGCGCGCACGCATCTCGAGGCCGGCGCCGTGCTCGGCGAGGGCAAGCTGAAGGAGCTCGGCGAGATCACGGGCGGCGACGGGCTGGTCGGTCCCACGGTGCCGAAGAAGAAGGACAAGGCGCGCATGAAGCGCCAGGCCGCCGACGACGCGAGCGCGGGCGACGACGACGACGCCACGAACGACGACCATGACGACGGGGACGACGATGCGCCCGAGCCGGAGCTCGATCGCGATGGTCAGCCGGTGCCGAAGGTCGACCTCGTCGCGGTGGATCACGATCTGTCGCCCAGTCAAGCGCGCAACCTGGAGCGCGCGACGGGCTGCCAGGTCCTCGACCGCACCGGCGTCATCATCGAGATCTTCCACCGTCACGCGAAGAGCCGCGAGGCACGGCTCCAGGTCGAGATCGCGCGGCTCAATTACACCGCGCCGCGCATGCGCGAATCACCCGGCGGCAAGGAGCGTCAGCAGGGGCGAGGCGCCGGCGAGGCGGCGCTCGAGCTCGACCGCCGGAAGGTCCGCGACCGCGTTGCCGAGCTGAAGAAGGAGCTCGACGCGGTCCAGCGCGATCAGGACGTGCGGCGGTCGCATCGGCGTCAAGCGCGCCGCATCGCGCTCGTGGGGTACACCAACGCGGGGAAGTCGTCGCTCATGCGCGTGCTCACCGCGAGCGACGTGTACATCGAGAACAAGCTCTTCGCGACGCTCGACACCACGGTGCGTGCGCTCCATCCCGAGGCAAAGCCGCGCATCCTGGTGAGCGACACCGTCGGCTTCATCAAGAAGCTGCCGCACGATCTCGTCGCGAGCTTCAAGTCCACGCTCGACGAGGCGCTCGAGGCCTCGCACCTCCTGCATATCGTCGATGGCTCCGATCCGTCGTGGGAGGCGCAGCTCGAGGTGACCCGCGAGGTCCTCGAGGAGATCGGCGCGGGCGACGTCCCGTCGACGCTGGTCATGAACAAGGTGGATCGCATCGAGGCGGAGGACCTGGCGCGCCTGCGCGTACGGCTCCCGGACGCGTGGTTCGTGTCGGCGCATGATCCGAAGGACGTCGCGCTCATCCGCGACCGCATCATCGCCATCTTCGAGGCGTCGTACGTGGAGGACGAGCTCACCATCCCGTACGACCGGCAGGCGATCCTCTCGGAGATGCACGACTTCGGTCGCGTCGGCGACCAGCGTTACGAGGACGCGGGAATCGTCGTCACGTACCGCGCCGACGCCGACACCATCGCGCGCCTCAAGAGCAAGCTCGCCAAGTAGTACGCCTCACCTGACAGCGGGCGCGCCGCCGTCGACGCCGTGGCCAGGCACGAACGCGCAGGCGACCAGATCGCCCTGCCGGCAGAAGGAAACGTGACGCGACATCGGGAATGTCAGGAGATCGCACGCGTAGGGGTCATGACCCGCGCAGCTCTTCTTCACGAGAGCGATGAAGGCGGCGGGATCCGATTCATTGAGGCGAGCGGCGTGCCCGTAGTCGAAACAAGACCTCGCATTTCCCAGGTCGCACGCTTTCCCGAGGTAGACGACGTGCTTCGCAGCATCGATCTCCTTCAACATCATGGCGGCGCCCACACAGCTCACTCGGTCGTGGCTTTGGTCGCAGGACGCCATGCTTTGCTGGGCCAGGACGTAGGAGCCGACCTTGTCATGGCCGAGGTACAAGTTGTTGCAGCTGAACCAATGACCCTGCACGCACGCCAGTCGGTGGAATCGGCGCGACTGATCGCCCGCATGGGCATCCTCGAGCGCCACCGCGATGATGGCGCAGGCGTGGCCGTCGCCCGTAGCGCACGCATCGAGAGGGAGCGCTCCGGCGTCGTTTGCGCGCCCCGCGTCTGTCGTGTGGCTTGCGAAGTAGCTGATGACCTGCTTGATGACCGGTCGCTTGTCGCCCTTCCGCTCGTACAGACGAATGCACGCCTCGTCGTTGCCGTCGCCGCACAGCTCGGCGTCGCTCGCCTCCGTTGTTCGAGCAGGCGCGGCGTGCGCCGCCTCCGGCGCGCGTTCCGCACCGGCGGGGACGTTGTGCGGCTCGCCCGCCTTCTGCGTCGCGGCGGCACACGCGACGAGCGTGAGCACACACGTCACGAGCGCGCCGAGTGCGATCCTATTCATCTGCAGCCGCTCAGATCTGCGCGATGGCGAGGGAGCGGCGCGGTTTCTCTTTGCCGATGCGGAGGTCGAGCTTCGAGAAGGCGCGCTTGTACGCGGCGAAGTTGCCGCCGTCGCGGACCGCCTCGAGGACCGCGAGGCCTTCGTCCGGGCCGCCCTGCGCGAGGATGTACTCGACCCACGCCCACTTCGCGCTCGTCGAGCGGACGTCGGCGCGGCCCCGCAGCCCGCGCTTGAGGCGCTCGAGGCGCTTCTCCACGACGGCGATGCCCGCGAATCCCGCGCCGTCCATCGGCGTGTTGCGCTTCGCGCAGAACGGCGCGATGCCCAGCGCCACCGGGACGATCTTCGACAGCTCGGTGGTGAACCGCGCGCACTCGTCGATGTCCTCGTCGCTCTCGCCGGGCAGGCCGATCATCAGATAGAGCTTCAGGCGATCCATGCCGTGGAGGCGCGCCAGCTCCGCGCAGCGCAGGAGATGCTTCTCCTTCGCCTTGCGCTCGAGGAGCTCGCGCATCTTCTCGCTCGGTCCGTCCATCGCCGTCGTCAGCGTGCGGTAACCGGCGCGTGCCAGCGCGCTAACGAACTCGTCCTTCAGGCGATCGGGACGAAGCGACGAGAGGCCGACCTCGCGTCCCTGATCGGTGAGCGTGTTGACGATCTCGACGATCTTCGGGTGATCGCTGACGGCGGCGCCCACCAGCCCGACGCGCTTCGCGTCCTTCGGAATGAGCTCGAGGATCCGTTCCATCGACGCGAGGCGCATGCCGCCGTTGGTCGAGCGACGCATCACGCAGTAGGTGCATCGCCGCGAGCAGCCGCGCTCGGTCTCGATCAGGAACATGTCGCTGAGGACCATGTGCGGCGTGCGGATGGGCGCCCACGCGGGGATCATCTCGTCCGG
>JAYTZB010000457.1:0-3491 GCA_043742085.1 Polyangiaceae bacterium | reverse complement strand
CGCGAACATGGGCGCGCCGGCATCCGCTGCGTCCCCGATCGTCGCGCGAACGATGTGGAGCTTGCCGACCGCCGATCCCTTGTGGAACGGCTGATAACCGACAGCCTTGTAGAGCGCATCGTTCGTGATGCTCGGGATCTCGCTGACCTCCGCCGCGACGGCTTCCTGGTCGTTCGAGTTGGGACGGAATTTCACCTTCGACGCGAGGTAGAACGTCTCGCGCATACGCTTCCAGGCCAGGCGCACGTGAGCGGCAGTTGCCTTGTCGCCGTCCCAGAAGGCGAGCGTCCACACATCGGGCTCGAGGTGATGGACGAGGTAGCACATCAAGAAATTCGGCTTGTCCTTGCCGTAGTTCCGATCGAAGAGCTGCTCGGCTTCCTTCGTGCGCGGCACCTTGAGCAGCTCCGCGAAGATGAAGTCCTTGTGCATCGGGTAGAGGTCGGCATCGATGTAGTAGATGGCCGAGCTCTTCAGATCGACGACGAGCTTGGTGAAGCGCTCCGCCCCCACCACCTTCGAGTAGTGGAGAAAGTCCTCCTCCGATTCGAGCTTGGGCGTCCACACCGGCCTCGCGCGAGGCGTGACCTCCGCGCTTGCCGACGCCGCCGCCCCCGCCGCATCGGCCAGCGACGACGCGCCCGCTTCGGCGACGCGCTCGGAGGCAACGGGCGCGGCGTCATGCTTCCGGCAAGAGGCCGCGATCGAGGCGAAGAGGAGGAGACCGAGGGCGACCCCGACCAGCGGCATCCGAGAGATCATCCAGGGAGCATAGGTGAGCCAAATGAGCGAAACCGAGAACCACGCTCAGCAGGAAGACCTTGCTGAGCGCAATCTCGGTTTGCTCTCGCTCACCTGTGCTGGCGAAGACTCAGGTGCTCGCGACGGCTCAGGCCTTGGGGCTCTTGTTCTTGCGGCGGATGCGCAGGACGCGGAGCGCGAGGGCCATGCCGAAGACGCCGGTGAGCGGCCAGGTCAGGTCGGTCATCTTGAACGACTTCGCAGGGGTGGTCGCGCAGCCGAAGGACTCGTTGCTGCTGTTTCCGGAGGCAGCGCGCGCGTTGGCCTCGTCCGCGGGGACCTGACCGACGACGTTGCAGCCGTCGTAGACGGGGCACGTGAGGTTCACGGCGTTGGTGAGGTTGTGGATGTTGGTGATCTCGCCCTGGTCGGGCGACGCCTTGAGGATGAAGTCGGTTGTCATCGCGGCGTGCGAAATGTCGCTGCGCATGCGGGTGATGCGGACGTTGGGGCCGCTCATGCCGGCGAAGAGCGCCGCGATGTCGGCCGCGCGAACCTCGTCCGCGGACTTGCCGGTGCCGGGCCCGGCGTCGTCACCGGGGACGGGGAGATAGTCGTCGCTCGCCTTGGAGGACTGCTGGGGACCGACGCCGCCACCGCCGTAGAACACGCCGCCGCTGAGGATGGTGTTCTGGACGAGCTGCTGGTTGAGGGTGAGCGAGCTCTCGATCTCCCAGCCCTTGCCCTGGAGATTGGATTCGTTCTGCGCGCGCAGCGTCGTGTAGTTGCTGGAGCTCGTCTTCCAGTCCCACACGAGGTCCTTGTCCTCGATGCGGTAGAACGGGAAGTTCTGGGGCTCGTAGCGACCGTCGCCGACCACCCAGATGGTGATGCCGACCGAGACGCCCGTGCCGATGGCGGCCATGCGGAGCGGGAGCGCCAGAGAAGCGCCGGGCGCGGTGACACGGACCGGACGCATCGCCTGGATGCCCTGGTTCGGCAGCAGCTTCATGGCGAGGAAGTCGAAGCCCTCGGCGACGTACTGCGCGATGATCGG
Source organism: Polyangiaceae bacterium (assembly GCA_043742085.1). Lineage (GTDB taxonomy): Bacteria > Myxococcota_A > Polyangia > Polyangiales > Polyangiaceae > Labilithrix. The sequence continues at coordinate 1,693 of JAYTZB010000457.1, read as the reverse complement.
CTTCACGTCGGCCGGAATCTGGAAGCCGTTGTCGGAGAGCCACTTCTCGAGCGCGCCCGAGTCGGTGGCGTGGAGCTGGACCGTCGCGTAGGGGCCGACGTTCTCCTGCTTCGTGACGGTGACGCCGTTGTCGGCGCCCGCGGACGGCGCCGAGGCGCTCGCGCCGCCCTTGGCGCCGAAGGAGGAGCAGTTGCTCGGCGGGGCCGGGCAGTTCTGCGGCGGCGGGTTGATCTGCGTCGCGGTGAGCGTGTCGATCGATCCGAAGAGGACATCGGCGCTCAGGCCGACGTCGACGGTGCCGTGGATGGGAAGGACCCACGCGAACGAGGACGGGCTCCCCGAGTAGCGGATCTGGTCGTAGAGCGTCGTCTGCTTGGTCGACACCGACAGGAGCATGCGCTCGTCGGTGATGTCCGACGCGATCTGCGTCGGCGGGTGGAAGCATCCACCGCACGCCTGCGCATCGCGTTCGGCAACGAGCCCGAGCGCCGACACCGCCACCGAGAACCCCAAGACCAAGGCTGATCGCTTCATTAGGATTGTGGCTCCTTGCATCGACCGGGCCACGGCGCAGTCGGCGTACAAGAGCCCGAAAACACACGGCGGCAAGGTCGAGGCGACCCTGTCCGACATGCCAGCGGCGTCCGGGCGTGCTCAGGTTGGCACAACTCGGACTTTTCGATTCGAGCTTGCTAGCGTGAGCGCGGGGAGTGGTGCGAGAAGTGCTGCGAACGAACGTCGCCATGCCGAGACTCGCGCTCACGCTGCTCACGCTCGCGATGGGCGTCGCGTGTCGGAAGCCGGATCCGACCGAGCTCGTCGTCGGCATCCAGAGCGAGCCCATGGGAGGGATCGTCTCCGCGCTCCACATCGTGATTCGCGTGGCGGACGCGGTGGTGGTCGACGAGCGGGTGTTGCCTCCGCGCGGGTCGAAGGTGGGCTTCCCGCAGCCGTGGGAGAAGTCGATCCCCGGCGCGGGAAAGGGCGACGCGCAGGTCGAGGTGAAGGTCGAGGCGATGGGCGATCCGAGCTCGCCGGATCCGCTCTTCACGCGGCTCGCATCCGCGCAGCTCGTTCCCGGAAAGAAATCGCTCCTGCGCGTGCAGCTCGAGGCGCGCTGCATCGTGTACCCCGCCCCTCCGCGTGGTGCCGACACGAAGGTGCCCGGACCCCTGAGCGGTCCCACGTGCACGGCTCCCGCGACGTGCATCATGGGCATCTGCCAGTCGCGCGCCGTGCCGCCCGCTGCGCTCGAGACGTATGCGTCGAACTGGCCGACCAACGCCCCCGATCGCTGCAAGCCCAGGAACGGCGGTCCCCCCGCGCTCCAGGTTGGTACCGGGCAATCGTACTACCTGCCCATGAAGCCGCTCCAGACGCTGCAGGCGGAGGCCGGCCCCCAGGGCGGTCACCACATCTGGATCGCGACGCGGATGCAGAACCTCAAGCAAGCCGGCTCGACGACGAAGATCGTGGGTATTCAGCCCGATACCAAAGTAGCCATTCCGCCGACCACCCTCGCGTTCACCTACGCGCCCGACGAGGGTAATTTCTGCAAGCTCTATGGCATTCGCTATCAGCTCGACAATGAGGGTATTGATTACAAGCAATTCCTCGGTAAACCGCTCGACGTCATCGTGACCGTCACCGATCCTTCCGGCTCGACGATAAGCGAGACCGCGCACGTCCAAAT
>JAYTZB010000456.1:0-5282 GCA_043742085.1 Polyangiaceae bacterium | reverse complement strand
GGCGGGACGGCCGGCGGATGCACCGACATCCTGCCGGGAGACAGCGGGCTGACAGCGAATCGGAGGCGGGCGAACGACGAGCGCGGAGCGGCCATGAGGGAAGTCTGAGGCCGGCGCTGACGCCAATCGGTCGAGCGAATAGGCACTAGTGGCGGCGGCTCGTGGACGCGCGGGCACGCGACTTGCCGGAGTGCGCGGGGAGCGCTGCTGCGAGCGTGCGCATCCCGGCGATCACCGCTGCGAGCGCGGCCAGCTCCACGCCGCGATCGCCGAGGAGCTGCGCAGCGACCGCCATCGCGGCGCCGATCGCGAACGCCGCCAGCACCGGCCACGGGAGCGACGCGTCGGCGCGCGAGCGCGAGCCTCCGCCTCTCCGCGCCACCAGGGCACTGCGCGAGCCGCGGACGAGGAGCGATGCTCGCGCGCCTTCCGCCGCTGCCTCGCGCAGCCGCACGCGCTGCATGGCCGGGCTCGGCCCGACCGCGATGATGGGCGCCGCACGGAAGGCGCTCTTCCTCACCCCGAAGGGAGATCGCTCGGAGGCCGTCGGCGTGCCGAGTCCGATCGAGACCGACGTCGTCGTGGGCGTCGGCGTGATGGTCGTACACGACGATGATCCGCGGAGATACGTCGATCCGACCGCCTCGGCCCCTTCACGCATGATGATTGCATCCGTGTGGAGATCGAGGGTCGGTCCCGATGGACGGCTGTCGTTCTCCACGGTCGGCCTCGATGCGGTCATCGCGTGACCATCGGCCGCGCCACGTGAACGTTGCCCCCAAAGCGCGCAAGATGCCCGTCTCGACGCATCCGGCGTTACGCTTGCCCGGGGGAGGTCGATGCCATGCGTTTTCCAGTGGGTCTTGCTCGGGATCGCCAGGTCGTCATCGTGCTCGCGGGCCTCACGTGCGCGGCGGGCATCGCGCTCGCGTGTGGAGACAGCACGAGCAGCGGTACGGGCGCCGGCAGCAGCGGCACGAGCGGCGGGACCAACGGAACCAGCGGCACGGCCGGAGGCACGAGCGGCACGAGCGGCGGCGTGACGAGCGGCGGGACGAGCGGCGGCGTCCCCGGGCCCGGCACGATGCACGCAGGCTGCCGGATCTTCCCCAACGACAACGCCTGGAACACCACCGTCGATACGCTGCCGCTCGACACCGAGCTGATGGCCAGCGTGATGCCCGGAATGGCGCTCGGTACCGGCCTCCATCCGGACTGGGGTACGGCAACCGACAACTACGGCATCCCGATCACCGTCGGAAAAGCCGCCGCGCCGGCGCCCATCACGTGGAGCACGAGCTACGGTCCGAACGAGAGCGACCCGCTCGCGTGCGCGAAGGGCCCCTTCTGCTACCCGGTGCCCCTCGATGCAAAGATCGAGGGCGGACCCGGCGCGAAGTCGACGAGCGATCGCCACGTCATATTCCTCGCCAATGACGGCGCGCCGGAGCACTGCGTTCTCTACGAGTTGTATAATACACAGAATCCCGCCGGCGGCGGATTCACGGCTGCGAGCGGAGCCATCTGGAAGCTCGACTCGAACGCGCTGCGCACGGAAGGATGGACCTCGGCGGACGCTGCGGGCCTCCCCGTGCTCGCGGGCCTCGTCCGGCTCGAGGAGATCAAGCGCGGGGAGATCCCCCACGCGCTTCGCTTCACCATGGATAGCTCGCGCCAGGCGTACATCCATCCCGCGACGCACGCCGCGGGATCGGACGACGCGTCGCTGCCGCCGATGGGCCTGCGCCTCCGGCTGAAGGCGACGTTCGACGACTCGGCGTTCACCGGCGCGTCGAAGGTCATCAGCACCGCGATGAAGAAGTACGGCCTCATCCTCGCGGACAACGGCTCCAACTGGTACGTGAGCGGCGAGACCAACGACGCCTGGGCGCCCGAGATGGACGCCGTGCTCTCGAGCCTCGGCAAGGTGAAGGGCGGCGACTTCGAGATCGTGAAGACCGGAACCATCATCGTCTCCCCGCCCTAGCGGCGCCCTGAGCGGCGCCCTGAGCGGCGCCCTAGCGGGCCCGGGCGGAGGCGCCGGCCGCGAGAAAGTTGGCCGTCTCCGTGGGGCGGGCGAGAACCTGACCCGTGGCGCGCAACTCCACGGTGGATGACGGGATCGTGGTGGTGGGAGCGAAGCCCCACCCCGTCCGCGACGCGTACCACTCGCTTCTCCGCATGAGCTGGCCAGGCGTGCTCGCGACGATCGCGCTGATCTTCCTCGCTACGAACGCCGTCTTCGGGGTGTTCTTCTCGATCGTCGGCGGCGTGGCCGGCGCACGCGAGGGCTCGCTCCGGGACGCGTTCTTCTTCAGCGTCCAGACCCTCGGCACCGTGGGCTACGGCACGATGTACCCGACCTCGACGGGTGCCAACCTGCTCGTGACGGCCGAGTCGATCGCCGGCGTCATCCTCACCGCGCTCGCGACCGGGATCGTCTTCGCGCGCTTCTCCCAGACCACGTCGATGCTCGTGTTCACATCGAAGGTCTGCATCTCGCCGATGGACGGCGTGCCCACCGTCATGCTCCGCGTCGGCAACGATCGCGAGAACACCATCGTGGAGGCGTCGATACGCGTCGTCCTGATCCGCACCATCACGACGAAGGAGGGGATGCTCTTCTATCGCATGGTGGATCTGCCGCTGCAGCGCGATCGCTCGCTAGCGCTGAGCCGCTCGTGGACGGTGCTCCACGTCATCGACGAGAAGAGCCCGCTCTTCGGTCTCACGCCGGAGATGTGCGCCCTACAGGAGGTCGAGATCACGGCGAGCGTCAGCGGCACCGACGACACGTCACTGCAGCTGGTTCACGCACGACGCCGCTACGAAGCGAAGGACATCGTGTGGGGCGCGCGTCCGACCGACGTCCTCGCGGAGCGGCCGGATGGATTGATCCAGCTCGACGTCTCCAAGTTCGATCAGATCGAGCCGACCGAGCCCTCCGAGACGTTTCCATATCCGAAGGCCGGTTGACGTGAGGTCGCGATGGCCTGCGCGATGCGACGCTCGAGATCGATGCGCGTCGCGTGGTGCTCTTCGGCTTCGAGCTCCTCGCCCATGATGCCCCAGCGTTCCCAGCGACCGTCGCGCGCCTCCTCCGGCATCGGCGACGACATGGTGTTCGGCAACGCGCGGAGTGCACCCTCGAGGGCGCTCGCCACCGATTCGCCGCCTTCGGCGAGGCACCAGCGCACGACATCCCAACCGTGACGTGCGTGGCGCCCTTCGTCGGCCGCGATCTCCTTCAAGATGGCCTGGATGGCGGGCGCCTCGCAGCGTCGCGCCAGCTTGGCGATGATCCGCGCCGATACGCCTTCGTGGAGTGCGCCATCGATCAGCGAATCGACGGCAAGCTGCGCTAGCGCGAGCGTCCGCGAGCGTGAGAGCGTGCGGGCCCGAGCCGCCTCCGGGAATGCGCCGGGGCTCTGCACGCGACCGTCGATGGCGCGCGCGAGGCCGAAACAGAGCTCGGCGTGGCGGATCTCGTCGAGCGCATCGCGATTGGCATCGGCGACGAGATCGGGCGGAGCGCCGAGCGCCATGAGGTCGAGCGTGAGGCGGGCAAATGCCGCAACCGAAGCGTGCTCGGTACGTCCGTTCTCGCGCCACTGCGCGGCGAGCGAATCGCGGGTCACCTCGTCGTCGGTGTCGACGATCCCCACGGGGCCAGACGAGGAGAGGCCAGCGCCGGTCCACGCATCGCCGCTCTCGACGGGAGGAAGAAGGATGCGGCCCACGCTGCGGATCTGCCGGCCGCGCGTGAACGCCATGGTGGAGAGCAGCGCGGAGAGCGCGCCGAGCCCCATCATGAAGAGGTTGCCGAAGGTGAGACTCACCGATGCGAGCACGCCCGTTCCGCCCGGTACCGCCCGGAGGCCTTTCACGAAGGCTGCGACGCCGTGGCCTGCACCGACCATGCCGCACAGCGCCGCGAGGAGGAACGCGAGGCTCGCCAAGGCGCTCGATGCCACCGCGGCGCTGATGACGATCGAGAGCACGAAGCCCGCGACGGACGCCAGGAGCAGCTTCGCCGCCCGGGATCGCAGCTTGGCCGCGGACGCGACGGCCTGGGACGGCGCGCTTGCGGCGGCCGGAGCGGCATAGACGTGGTCGAGCGTGCCGGGGTGAGGGTGCTCCATCGTCCCATCGAACGCTCGAGGCCTCGGAAAGTTTCCGCCGTCCGCGTCCCTCGTCCGTTTCCCCCCACCGGCACCTACGTCCGATCAGGGCTTCACGAACTTCAGCGCGAAGCGATCGCTCGTGCCCCGCTTGTCGCCCGCGGCGACCGGCGAGCTGTTCCAGTCACGCTTGTCGTCGGCGTTGCGCCACACGTCGGCGTCGGCAGCAAGCCTGAAGCCCGCGAGCATGACCTCCTTGCGGACCTGCGCCTCGTCGATGCGATGGAGCGTCTGCACCTCGGTGGTGCCGGTCCCGGGACGACCGCTGTGATCGAGGATGACGAACACGCCGCCCGGCTTCAGCGCCCTCAAGATCGCGGCGTTCATCTTGGCCTGGTCGACCTTCATCCAGAACGTGTCGTGGTAGAAGAGCACCATCACGACCGCGTCGAGATCCTTCGCCTCCGGCGGGAGCGGGTCGTCGAAGTCGCGCGTGACCTTGACGACGCTCTTGTCGATGGGTTTGGCGAGGCGCGCCGTCCACGGCTTCTCCGCGAACTTCTCGAGGATGATCGGAGAGTTCTGGCCGTACACGACGCCCGTCGGGCCGACCGCACGTACGAGGAGCTCGGTGGTGTAGCCGCCGCCAGCTGCGAGATCCGCGACCTTCATTCCGGGCTTGATGCCGGCGAACGCGAGCAGCTCGGCGGGCTTGCGACCTGCATCGAGCTTCGTGTCGGCGGGGTCGCGATCGGATGCGTCGACCGCCGCACGGATCGCCGGCGGGACCTCCACGCTCTTCATGTGCCTCACCTGCTGCTCGCCGGCCGGAGCTGCACCCATCGCAGGCGGCGCTGTCGGAACCGCTGCCGGGCCCACGGCCTCACATGGTCGCGCATGCTTTCCGGGGTGGAGGGCTCCGTCAAGGCTCGCAGCGCATGGAGTTACGTGGGTTTCCGCGTGTGGTCGCGCCTTAATTTACACCGCTGACTGCGGCGCTGGCGCGCAGGGCTGTCACGTGGAATCCTCATGAGAGTGGGGAGCGCGGTAAGTTTCCTGATTGCCGAGGACGACGAGCTCGTCGGGCGCATCCTCGTGCGAACGCTGTCGGAGCATGGTCGCACCGAGCTCGTGACGACCGTCGAGGGAGCTCGAACCGCG